>JAHEIJ010000012.1 GCA_024639445.1 Gammaproteobacteria bacterium | reverse complement strand
TGGACGGTTTAATATTGATGCGTTTAAGCACAAGGCCTTTTATAACCCACTTATGGGTCGTATAGAGATGCATCTTTCAAGCCGCGAAAATCAGATTATAGCGGTTGGCGATGAGGTGGTGAATTTTAACGAAGCTGAAACCATTCATACGGAAAGCTCCTATAAGTATACCGTTGAGGAATTTTCCGGGCTCGCCCAGGTGGCTGGATTTGAACTGGTTACCGTCTGGACTGATGCAGATGACTTATTCAGTCTGCACTATTACCAGGTAAACCAGTAGGTCTGATCACTGGCTAGGTGGCGTTCAGCACTGCTTTAATTTCTGCGCCACTTACTGGGTGTTGCAATATCGCGTGCAGGGAAAAGAGTTCCTGAAGTTTATCCACGTATTGCCGTTCTGATTTATCCACCATAACAATGACTCGTGCTTGCGGGGCGTACCGTTGTAGACTGTAAAGAAAGACATCAAGATTGCTGATGTTTACGCCCGCATAATTATTACCATAGCCATAAAAAAACTCAGCTACGACGTAATCAGGCGTTTGTTTTTTTAGTTCACTAATGGCCTTCCTGGTTGAACGCAACTTGACCTCCTGAATACCGGCGCGCGTGTAAACTGCCGAAAAATCAGGATGCAGCGGAGACTCAATGATGGAAAACAGGATAGCAGAAGACATGAGGCGTTAATCTGATGGCGAGAGCTGGATTGCCACTGTTAAGGTTACACATACATCGGCTTATTGTCATACAAGCGAACCCAACCCTTGATAATGCGATACATTACCCAGAATGTAGTGAATACGATAAGTAAATAACCAACAAAAATGAAGAAGGTCAGCGCCCCCAACAAATACCATAACATGCTGTACCAGAATGTGCGTATTTGCCAGCGGAAATGGGACTCCAGCCAGGTTCCCCTGACATCATCAATCTTGACGTAATTAACGATCACCGCCGCGATATAGCTGATCCCAGTGAGATATCCCAGGGCCTGCAGGATATAGACTATCTGGGTCAATGAGACGAGGGATGAGTGGACGGTTTGCCCAAAATCAGCATCATTGTTTCCAGAATCTTGTGTGGTCATGGCTTATACCTTATCTTGGTTTCTCATGGTGTTTGATTCAACCAGCGTTGCCAGGCTGTCTTCTGCTTTGTATCGACAGAGTCATTAAATTCTAAATAACACGTATCAAGGGGTGCAGCTGCTAGAGCAAGCATAAATTCGCATAACTCATCCCGCCTAAAGGCATGGACAGTGACCTCGTCATTGATTTGATAGCTATTGATACTTTTTTCAAGATTGTCCTTGCTTGTGCGTATTCCATCCAGTGCCACTACAATATCACCAGCAGCCAGACCTGCGCATTGAGCCGGTCCATTGTCGAACACATGGGTCAGTAGTGCGCCAGCCGGATCGGCAGCAACGCGTGCCCCGAGGTTGATGACCGGTTTGACGTTAGAATTATCAGCGGGCTTACCGCCTTTGTCATCCACGCTGCTGGCGGCGCGTAAATGGGAGTCAATGCCGACCGTTTTTAACAGCTTTTCAAGTGGCAGGTCTTGTGTACCGTAAAGATAATTGGCAAAAAAATCCGTCATGTCCTGGCCGATAAGTTCGCTGAGCAATTTCTCAATTTCCTGCTCCGCAAGTCCTCTGCCGGGTTTTCCATATTCCTGCCATAGCAAACGCATCAGATCATCCAGGCATGTTTGATTGTTAGTCGTTTGTCGAATAGTCAGGTCCAGCGCCAGTACAATCAGACTTCCTTTGGTGTAATAGCTGACGATATTATTCGGCGCACTTTCATCTTGTTTATAGAATTTGGTCCAGGTATCAAAGCTGGATTCCGCCACGCTCTGTTTAAATCGTCCCTGGCCTCGCCAGACCCGGGTGATGGTTTGACCCAGCAGTTCCAGATAGGAGGCGGGGTCAATGATGCCGCTCCGTACCAGGGCCAAATCATCGTAATATGAGGTGATACCTTCGAAAGCCCACAGTTGTTCTGTATATGATTCTTGTGACAGATCATAGGGGAGAAATGCTGCGGGCTTAATCCGTTTTATATTCCAGGTGTGGAAATATTCATGGCTGCATAAACCCAGGAAGGTGCGATAGTTATCTGTTACCGTATGGTCTGTCCTCAGTGGCAGGTCATTGCGACTACACAATAAACTGGTCGATGCTCGATGTTCCAGCCCACCATAGCCATCACCGACGGTCATGACCAGGAAGACGTAGCGCTCAATTGGAGGCAATTCGCCAAACAAGCTGATATGGGCATTACAAATTTTCTTTAAATCTTCGCAAAGCCGATCCATGTCAGCGCGGTGTTGACCGGTAATAACAATATCATGCGGGATACCACCGGCTTTAAATGTCGCGAGCGTAAATGTTCCCATTTCAACAGGATGGTCGACCAGTTCATCATAATTTTCCGCCTGGTAGAGCCCGAAACCATAGAGTTCAGCCTTGAGTGGGGACATGGCCGTGGCAACGCGCCAGTCAGCATAGCTGTCACCCTCGGGGGGAAGAATGTCTACACTGCATCTTTTGTCCTCTTTGCCATGAACTCGTAGAAACACACTGGTACCATTGAAAAAAGCGTGAGTTGTATCAAGGTGAGCGGTGCGAACAGATAAATCCCAGGCGTAGACCTCGTATGTCAGGGTTAGCGGACCAGCGCAGGGTGCACATTGCCAGGTACTTTTATCGAGTTTTTCCAGCTCCTGGCGTTGACCGTTCGCTGCGGCATCCAGGCTGATAACATTTTTAGCAAAGTCACGGATCATATAACTTCCCGGGATCCAGGCCGGTATGGACAGCCGTTGACCTGCCGGATCCGGTTTATTAATGACACAGCTTATGCGGAAGAGGTGAGCCTCAGGATTAGCCGGGGTGATTTTATACTGAACAGCAAATTCGGACATATTGTTATACATTTATATAGATAATGGAATCCAGGGTAGAAGCTTACCGTAGATTCAATTTACGTGCGTTTTAATTATCAAGGTGCCATGTCGACTTTAAGATAAATTAACGGGATAGGATTGGTGGCATTCTGATTTTGCTTTATCCAGTTAATATCAACCGGTATGGGTACGCCACTGGTTGTTTCAAGTCCGAACCAACTACCCAGCCTGGCATTAGCGATTTTTTCTTGCTTGTAATAAATTTTTCTACCTAATCCGGTCGGGTTATCGGCTTCATAAAAGGGTTGCACGTATAGTGTGACTTGCCGGTCTTCGAGATGAGGTTTGATACGCAAGCCCTGATTGACTTGTTGATAACTAATTGATTCGGTAATGGTGCCATCCGGGTTACGAATCCGCTTCTTAATTGGTATCGACTGGCCGGTGCGGATCATGGACCATCGATTTTGCAGAACTTTAATAATTTGGGTCCCGGGGGAGATCTCGCGGCCTTTGGTTTTGTGTAATAAATCGGTATCGGAGTCTGCCGTAGGGCCTTTACTTTTACCTGATGTCTTGTCGGCTGGCAGCGCCTGTTGAGACTTATTTGCTGTAGGAGCCTGCAGTATCACCCCGGGGTCCAGCGAAACAGTGATTTGTAGCTGATTAGTGGGTATATCGAGATCATGAATCAGCTCTTTTACCTGCTGCATATTTTCCGCGGATGTTTTCAGGGTAATGGTATAACCCTCGGCAGTTATAACCGCATTTTCTGCCAGAAAAGGTTTTATCAAAGGAATAATTTCATGGGCTGGAATAGACTGTAATTCAATTTTCTCAAGTTGCATGGTTTCTGCCAGACTTATTGTGTTCAGACCAAATGCAACAAACAACAGGCATAGGCGAAGAAGAGATAAGGTCTTCATATATGTAGCCTACGCAAGTTGGGATCCGGTTCACTGATATTCCAGACTTCATTGAAAAATGAAAGTAGTTCCCGTGCCTGTTTGGGGTTATTAAAATCAGCGCTAGCTTCATAACGATCGGCATAACGACGTTTAATCACGCCACGTTCATCAAACACCATAAAGGCCTCATTATATTCCCGGTAGTCCTCGTGGATTATACGAATGCCAATTGCGCTACTGAGGCGCCGGGATAACTCGATAATTCGATGCCCGTATTTGATCAAAGGTTCAACTTCTTTGAGTAGCAACCGAATTCGGCAGCGGGGGTGGTGGCTTGCCAACTGACTGAGTGCCTGTATGAATTCGGCGGTATCATAAAGGCGGCCATCCAACTGACGCGACAGGATGGCAACATCACGGCGAGTTTGCTGCAACATCGCCAGGGCAACGCCATAATGCTCGGCGCTGGCATCCAGGATCAATGGTTGGCATTCGCCGCCTAACTTATAGTCTTCGAATTCCGGCATTAGGCCAAATCCTTTTCCATATAGCGATGAGGAATTCCGGCATCCATGAATTCCTCACCCAGTGTTCTGAAACCATGGCATTCATAAAATCCGACGGCGGAAGTCTGTGCATGGAGAAATACTGTAGACAGGTTTTGTTGTTGTGCAAGCAATAATAGCTTTGTCAGCATCGCGGAGCCTACGCCTTGTTTACGCCATGGCTCAAGCACCGCCATTCGACCAATATGGCCATCGGCCAACAGGCGTGCCGTGCCGATAACCTGATCGTGGGTATCATATGCAACAATATGAATCGCCTTGGCATCATGCCTGTCCCATTCCAGTTCCTCTGGCACTTGCTGTTCCTGAATAAAGACCTGTTCCCGCACCGTCTTGATACCAGGTGTCATATGAAACTCTGTCTGCTGTACGGTAAAATCAGGCATTATCGGGGAATTCCACTGCACCCATGTTATATAGAGAAGTCAGTAAGTCAAAAGGTTCCATGTTGAACAGATGTTGTTGAATTTCGTTAACCTGGTAACGGCGCTGATCACACAACAGGGCGACGAGGGTGGCATATTCTGCGCCCAGTTCGAATTCTTGCCCGTCCACATACAACCACACGATGTTGTTTCCACGTATAAAGGCAAAACGGCTGTATTCACTACGCCATAGCGCCCCGTATTCAGTGAGGGATGACTGAAATTGCTCAGTGTTTAAACATATTTCTGGTTCATACGGAGGCTGTCCCACAGCAGGCTCGGTAATGTATTGGCCGAACCAGCGATCTATGTCCTGATCCTTAATAAACTGCTGACGAATGATGGTTCGAATTTTTTCAAGTGCTGTCGCTGTAATCTCGCCATTATGGGTGGCAACGTGCATTTCAGGGTCCTGATAGTGCAGGCGATCAGGCAATTGCAGTGTTTGATCGTCATTCCAGGCAGTTAACAGTTCACTGTAACGTGGCGCATGAAAACCGATGGAAAAGGTCATGCAGTCATCCTGTGCTATCCCGTGATGCGCCACATTGGGAGGCAGGTAGAGCATATCGCCCGGTTCTAACAGCCAGTCTTGCTCAGGGGTAAATTCCCGGAGAATTTTCAGCCCGGTATTTTCCAACAGGGGAGTCTGGCTGTTGTCTTGGGAGCTGATTTGCCAACGCCGTGTTCCCAGGCCTTGCAATAGAAAAACATCATACTGGTCCACGTGGGGTCCAACCGAACCGAATGCGGGAGCATAACTGACCATGACATCATCAACTCGCCAGTTTGGAATGAAATTAAATTGATCCAGCAACTCAGCCAGTTGTGGTGACAACTGGTTTGCTTTCTGGATCAGCAAGGTCCAGTGGGTAGTGGGTAGCTGGGAAAAGCGTGTTTCCGTGAAGGGACCCTGTTCCAGCTGCCAGGGAGTGTTGGCGTCTTTCTCCAGAATGAGACGAGATTCCACCTCTTCTTCACAGGCCAGCCCGGCTAGCTCATTCGGTGAGAGTGGGGTTGCATAACCTGGAATGGCCTGGCGAATGAGCAAAGGTTTTTTCTGCCAATACTGCTGCAGAAATTCCTCTGCTGAGAGCCCGCCGAGCAATTGCATGGCCGTTATCGGTTTAGCGCTCAGATCTTCTTAGCCTGTTCAGCTGCATTGCCGATATAGCTTGCCGGCGTCATTTTGATCAATCTTTGTTTTTCGGCAACAGGGATATCGAGATTTTCTATAAACGCTTTCATAGCCTTGGCATCAACCCGTTGACCTCGCGTTAGTTCTTTTAGTTTTTCATAAGGTTTTTCTATGCCGTAGCGACGCATCACAGTCTGGATCGGTTCAGCCAGGACTTCCCAGTTATCATCCAGCACCGCCAGTAGGCGAGCTTGATCGATTTCAAGTTTACTGATTCCCCGTAGAGTTGAATGATAAGCGATAACACTGTGGGCCAGACCAACACCCAGGTTACGCAGTACCGTCGAGTCGGTGAGGTCGCGCTGCAGGCGTGAGATGGGTAACTTCTGGGCCAAATGAGCGAAAATGGCATTCGCCAATCCAAGGTTGCCTTCCGAGTTCTCGAAATCGATTGGATTGACCTTGTGCGGCATGGTGGAGGAACCGACTTCACCGGCCACGGTTTTTTGTTTAAAGAAGCCCATCGAGATGTAGGACCAGATGTCGCGATCGAAATCAATTAACACCGTGTTATAGCGGGTCAGGGCATCAAACAGTTCCGCGATGTAATCGTGTGACTCGATTTGAATGGTATAGGGATTCCACGTCAGTCCCAGTGATACAACAAACTCAGCAGCAAGCTTTGCCCAGTCCAGTTCCGGATAGGCCGCCAGGTGCGCGTTGTAGTTACCGACTGCACCATTGATCTTGCCAAGCAATTCCACTTCAGCAACCTGATCCCGTTGCCGTTGCAGGCGATACACCACATTGGCCATTTCCTTGCCCGCGGTGGTGGGTGTGGCGGGTTGGCCGTGCGTATGGGACAACATAGGGATGTCGGCATACTCATGGGCCAGCTGGCGTACGGCATCAATGAGCTCATCCAGCAGTGGCAGCAGCACCTGGTTGCGACCTTCGCGCAACATCAGGGCGTAAGACAGGTTATTGATGTCCTCCGAGGTACAGGCGAAGTGTACGAACTCACTGACCGCATCCAGTTCGGTATTGCCGGCAATCTTTTCCTTGATGAAGTACTCAACCGCTTTTACGTCATGATTGGTGGTGCGCTCGATATTTTTAACACGCTGGGCATCTTCTTCCGAAAAATTATCCACAACCCCGTCAAGAATCTTGTTGGCATGATCGCTGAAGTCAGGCACTTCAGTGATTGCCGGATTGCTGGCCAGGTGTTGTAGCCAGCGAATTTCCACCAGCACGCGATGATGAATCAAGCCATACTCACTGAAGATGGGGCGCAGGTCTTCTGTTTTGCCGGCATAACGGCCATCGATCGGGGAGACGGCACTGAGGCTGGTTAAGTCCATGAATTCTCCGGAATTTTTATGGTAACGAGTCAGTGCGGATTTTACACCATTCAGGTCAGGCTGTCCGCATCAGGTACGTGTCCCGCGGGCAGGAATGAAAACATGTCTGCATGCGAATAAAGGAAACAGGTGTAGCGGGGTAAAGCTGTCGAGTTTTATGAAAGATAAATGAGGATTATGGCAAGGCTAATAGGGTGAGAAGCCTTGCTCGCGGGCTTGGGTGAAAAATGTTATTCGATTTCAGACTTGTCGATAAATTAGCCCCGGATGCAGCATGACTTCATTTTCATGAGGCTGGTCCAGCAGGTAGCCTTCACAGTCGCATTTGGCCAATCGGTCGTAACGATATTTATAACCATTGCTTTCGATGGTTTCATAAATCGGTGTTCCCTGATGGCTGCCAATTTGCGGACCGTAATGTAAGTTTTCCATCTCAAGTTCTCCCGCAATGAATTGTTTGACCTACATAATCATTGTCGGCAAATCGCCGTATCTCTTTAGGAATTGGTTCAAATTTTCTATCTATGACAGTCACTTACTACCGAATTTGTGATTTTGGTCGCAAATACAGTCTGGTTTGCCTGTCAAGTTTTCAGTAATAAAAAACCCCGGCATGGCCGGGGCTCTGATAGCAAAGAAAGTGACTGACTCAGGCGGCAAGTTGGCGCAGTACATACTGCAGGATGCCACCATTACGATAGTATTCCACTTCCTGTGGCGTATCGATGCGTACCTGCGCCGTAAAGGTAACGACCTGTCCGTCTTCAGCACTCGCCGTTACCGTGACTTGCTTGGCGGTAGCATCACCGAGGCCTTCAATCTTGAATAATTCACGCCCCGTGAGGCCGAGAGAGTTCGCCGATTCGCCCTCGTTGAATTGCAGGGGCAGGATGCCCATGCCCACCAGGTTGGAACGATGGATTCGCTCATAACTTTCGGCGATCACGGCCCGTACGCCTAACAGGCGTGGTCCTTTGGCTGCCCAGTCACGTGAAGAGCCGGAACCGTATTCTTTCCCGGCCAGGACCACAAGCGGGATGCTCTCATCCTTGTACTTCATGGCCGCATCGAAAATACTCATTTGCTCCCCAGCAGGCAGGTGCAGAGTAACCCCACCTTCGGTGCCGGGCGCCAACAGGTTACGTAACCGAATGTTGGCAAAGGTGCCGCGCATCATGACTTCGTGATTGCCGCGACGTGATCCGAGTGAGTTGAAGTCTTTTTGCTCAACGCCATTGGCAATCAGGTACCGACCGGCCGGGCTGTCGGGCTTAATGGCTCCTGCCGGGGAAATATGGTCGGTGGTGACCGAGTCGCCGAGCATGGCGAGGACCCGCGCGTTACTGATATCGCTGACCTCACCTGCGGTTTTACCCATATTTTCAAAGTAGGGCGGATTTTTTACATACGTGGATTGCTCATCCCATGCAAACAGTTGGCCTTCGGGCGATGCGAGATTGAGCCACTTATCTTCGCCTTTATAGACCGCCTCATAGGCGCTGGTGAATTCATCCCGGTTAACGCTGCTCAGTACTACATCCTGTATTTCCTGCTCAGTTGGCCAGACGTCTTCCAGGAACACGTCGTTGCCCTTGCTGTCCTGTCCAAGCGGCTCATTGTAGAGATCGATATTCATGGTGCCGGCAATGGCATAGGCCACGACCAGAGGCGGTGATGCCAGATAATTCATGCGCACTTCCGCATGCACCCGACCTTCAAAATTACGATTGCCGGACAGCACCGAGCAAACCGACAGGTTGCCATCACTGATGGCCTTGGATACTGGCTCCGGTAATGGCCCGGAATTCCCGATACAGGTCGCACAGCCATAGCCAACAATGTTGAAGCCAAGCGTTTCCAGGTCATCCAACAGTCCAGCCTGCTTCAGGTACTCGGTCACCACACGGGAACCGGGTGCCAGGGAAGTCTTGACCCATGGCTTGCTGCGTAATCCCAGGGCGGCGGCTTTCTTGGCAACCAGACCCGCACCCAGCATGACTGACGGGTTGGAGGTATTGGTACAGGAAGTCACCGAGGCAATCACTACCGCACCATCGTCAAGGGTCACGTCTTCACCCTTGATGCTGGTATTTGCCGGTTGGCTGTGAATATCCCGTTCTCGCTTCAGGTCGGACAGAGCCTGGGTGAACATCGACCGGGAGGACCGTAACGGGACGCGATCCTGCGGACGTTTAGGTCCGGCGAGACTCGGCTCAATCGTCCTCATATCCAGTTCCACCACGCTGGAGTAGTCGGCCTGCGGCTGACTCGGACTCCGGTACAAACCCTGCTCAGTGGCATAGGCTTGCACCAATGCGAGCTGCTCTTCGCTGCGCCCGGTGAGGCGCAGATAGTTAATGGTTTCACCGTCGATCGGGAAAATGCCACAGGTGGCGCCATATTCGGGGGCCATGTTGGCCAGGGTGGCGCGATCAGCAAGGGACAGATGATCCAGGCCATCGCCAAAGAATTCGACAAATTTGCCCACGACACCATGTTTACGCAGCATTTCCACCACGGTCAGCACCAGGTCGGTAGCGGTCGCCCCTTCCGGTAATTTGCCCTGGAGATTAAAACCCACTACTTGTGGGATCAGCATGGAAACCGGCTGACCCAGCATGGCGGCCTCGGCTTCGATACCACCAACTCCCCAACCGAGGACGCCGAGCCCATTGACCATGGTGGTGTGGGAATCGGTGCCTACCAGCGTGTCCGGGTAGGCTTGCAGTACCCCGTTGTTCTCCTGGGCGAACACCACCCGGGCGAGGTACTCGATATTAACCTGGTGCACGATGCCGGTATCCGGCGGTACGACTTTGAAATTGGAAAAAGCCTTCTGGCCCCATTTCAGGAAGCTGTAGCGTTCCTGATTCCGTTGGTATTCGATTTCGGCATTTTTCTCCACTGCATCGGCAGTGCCGAACACATCGATTTGCACCGAGTGGTCAATGACCAACTCGGCCGGCTGCAATGGATTGATTTTTTCAGGATTGCCACCCAGTTGCTGCATCGCTTCGCGCATGGCGGCCAGATCCACCACGGCGGGTACGCCGGTGAAATCCTGCATTAATACCCGCGCCGGGGTATAGGCGATTTCCTTGCTGGGATTGGCTTCGGGATCCCAGGCGGCCATGGCACTGATGTCCTCCGCGGTGACGGTGCGTCCATCTTCGTGACGTAGCAGATTCTCCAGCAGGATCTTGAGCGAGTAGGGTAGACGTTCGCTGCCGGGTACGGCATCCAGTCGATAAATTTCATGATCCTTGCCATTCACGCTCAATGTTGAACGGGCTTCGAAACTGTTGCTCATGGGAACTCCTTAGAAAAAGATTATTCTTCTGTACCCCGACTGACGGGCAAACAGGCCGCATTATACGCCAATCCGCCAAGCGCATGGATGTGCCGGAGTGAATTTAATTTGTGGGTGGAATACAGGATCATAATGCCGTTAAATCAGGCAGGTTCACCCTCAGTGCAATTGGCGCTGAATCTCTTCCTTAAGAATCCGTTCTGCTTCCTGGCTAAAACGCCGCCGACGTAACAATATTTGCCAGCGATTACCGCCCAGTTGCGCCCACAGTACAGCGGAGCGCATGCCAGCCAGGAGCAGGGCACGGATGTTGTTGGCCTGCTCGGTATTGGACAGGAACCGGCTTTCACCGGAAACCATGATCTTGGGTGGGATCTGGCTGATGGTTGTAGTGTAGATATCCGCCAGGTTAGCGATGACATTTTCATGGGTGATGTGAAAATGCTCGGTTTGACGCCGAGCTCGCTCGATGCCGTTGGCGACGTTATCCAGTATGGGTTTGTTCCTGCTGAGTTTGCGCTGCAGGTGTAGCAGGCTAATGACATAACGGGCAATATCGATATCGCGCTGGGTACTTTTTTCTCCCAGTTGTTCAATCAGGGTAGTCAAACCGGTTCGCAGGTATTCCACTTGACCATATACCGCTTCGACACTTTCAGGATCGGTTTCAAATATACTGCGAATGCAAATTTCAAAGTCGTGCTTATCCACCGAGCCATTGGCCGCAATATTTTTCACCAGGGCCGTTGCTTGAAATACACCGGCCAGTGCCAGGGTTTTATCGCGAAAATGATTCATGCTTTATTTGGCTTTAATACTCTCGTTAATGATACCGCCTCCCAGGCAGATTTCGCCCTGGTAGAACACGACGGATTGGCCGGGGGTTACCGCCCATTGCGGTTCTTGAAAGTGAACCACGCAACTGTTGTTATCACTATGCTCAATAGTACAGGCGGCATCCTGTTGGCGATAGCGGGTCTTGGCAGTACAACTCAGTGGTAAGGCAGGAGGTTTGCCGGCCACCCAGTGTAAGTCGATGGCAGTGAGGCTCTGACTGTAAAGCAGGGGGTGATCATGGCCGTCAACGACAATCAAAATATTGTTTTCCAGATCCTTGGCAGCCACGTACCATACAGCGCCTTCATGACCTTTGACTCCGCCAATGCCAAGGCCCTGGCGTTGCCCCAGGGTGTAGTACATCAAACCCTCATGGCGACCCAGGTGAGTACCTTCAGGAGTATGAATTTCACCCGGCTGGGCGGGTAAATAACGTTTGAGGAAAGCGCGAAAATCTCGCTCACCGATAAAGCAAATACCGGTGCTGTCTTTTTTGTTGTAGGTACTTAACCCATGTTCTGCCGCCAGTTCGCGTACCCGGGACTTATCCAGCTCACCTATCGGAAACAGACTGCGTGCTAATTGGGCCTGGCCCAGGGTATAGAGAAAATAGCTCTGGTCCTTGTTGCTATCCCGGCCCCGTAACAAGGTGTAATGATCGCCATCACGCCCGATGCGAGCGTAATGTCCCGTCGCGATATAGTCGGCCCCCTGGTTGATGGCATAATCCAGAAATGCCTTGAACTTGATTTCCCGGTTACACAGGATATCCGGATTAGGGGTACGACTGGCGCGATATTCATGCAGGAAATATTCGAACACCCGGTCCCAATATTGATCTGCAAAATTAACCCCCTGTAGAGGGATTCCCAGCGTGCTGCACACCTGGCGTGCGTCCTGCAGATCATCCTCGGCGGCGCAATGCTGGTCCGTATCGTCGCCTTCCCAGTTCTTCATGAAAACACCCTGGACAGTGTGGCCCTGCTGCTGCAGGAGCAAGGCGGTCACGGACGAGTCCACCCCGCCGGACATGCCAACAATAATACGGTCTTCAGCTTGTGGGGATATGTGTGCAGACATCATAAAAACGGAATATTAGGCAGTTGGTAAACTAATAAGTTTACCAGAGAGGTGTGCGAAAAGTCCGGCCTAGTCCAGATCCCGGTAGAGTGAAAGAGGGAAACGCTGTCCCGCCAGATAGTCCTCGATACAAGCCAGCACCAGTGGACTGCGTAATTTATCTGCTTGTTGCAGTAATTCCTTCTGACTTAGCCAATGTGTGCGCAGGATGGATTTATCCAGTTGCCGTTGCAGATCTTGCCGGATGAGCTGTCCACAAAAACAGTGGCGCAAATAGATCCCATGGGTAACGGGGTGTTGCCAGCGATATATGCCGGTTAACCACTCTGGTTGAAAATAACACGCGGCTTCTTCCAGCGTCTCACGCATCACGGCTTCGAGTAGACTTTCATTTGCCTCAACATGGCCGGCCGGTTGGTTGTACACAGGCCTAGCGTTGTCGATTTCCTCGACCATGAGAAACCGGTCGTCCTTTTCGATGATGGCGGCCACGGTGAGGTGCAGAAGAGGATTTGCGGGAGTGGGATTCATGGCACACTTTATTTCGATCAACGTTTAATATGCGTAACTCGCCTGGCGCTAATCCAGCAAGAGTCCAGTTACCGACAGCATAGCGAATTAACCGCAGGGTTGGAAAGCCGACCGCCGCGGTCATACGCCGGACCTGGCGATTACGGCCTTCAGAAATTTTCAGCTCAAGCCAGGAGGTAGGGATGGCGGCTCGATAGCGAATAGGTGGCGTACGTGGCCATATTGCGGGTTCAGGGATGGGGCTTGCTTGTGCCGGTGCGGTCAGGCCGTCCTTGAGTGTCACGCCATCTTGCAGTTTTTGCAGGGCATGTTTATCCGGAGTGCCTTCTACCTGTACCCAATAGGTCTTTAACAACTTGTGACGGGGGTGGCTGATACAATGTTGCAACCTGCCATCATCGGTCAAGAGCAGCAAGCCCTCACTGTCTTTATCCAGGCGACCGGCAGGGTACACGTTATCCTGTGTGACATAATCCGCCAGTATCGCCGCCTCATCATTGCGCGAAAACTGGCTTAATACCCCGTAGGGCTTATTAAACAGAACAAGCGTAGTCATTTCATGCTATAAATCGTGTGCCGGATCGCATTATTAAAATCAGTTCAACAAGTATGCCTCTTAATTATTAGAAAAAATACTAAAGTTACCAGCACAACCCACTGATAACATAATAACGGGGATTACTTATTGACTCTATCTAATACACTACAGGGACGTTTTCTTCTGATCGTATTGCCGATTTTGTTGTTAACGATCGGGGTGGTTGGTTATTCCCAGTATCTTGGAGTCAAAATCACAGCCGAAAGCCTGGAACAAAAGAGAGCTCATAGTCTGATTATCCTGCTGACCGAAAAAGTCAAAGAGGATTTACAGGATCTTGAACTCCTGGTTCATCGCGATATCCTCGTCACACCCGTTTTTACGCCTACAATAAAACAGCAGCTAATAGAGAAAAATAACGAACTGGACCAGGCTTATGCGTCGTTGCACACACGATTAACAAGCAAGGATCTATTTATCCATAGCCCAGACAGAATTTTGGCATTGGCTGATCAATTAAAAATCGAGTTGGATAAAATTACTGCCAACTTAGCAGAGCATGAAAAGTGGCGGACGGACCCTCATTTGGTGATTAATACCGTACAGCCGAATTTCAACGCCGCCAGGTTCCTGATTGATGAGATAGAAGTACACCAGCTTCGATACGCTGATGTATTCTTAGCCCAGTCGCATGACATTGCACAAAAAATTTCCTACTTGATGTGGCTGTCTCTTTTCATTGTATTGGCAATCATTATTGTCGGTTATCTTACGTTTGAGTTCCTGGTTCGACGTCCCTTAGCTCAAGTTGCCAATGCCCTGAATGCTGAGGCGGCTGGTGAAATGTCAAAACTTCCAATTACAGGTGCTCAGCCAGCAGAAACCCAATTATTGATCGATGCATTCGTGAATATGCGCGAACAGGTGAATACCAGACAGATACGCCTGCAATCCATCCTCGATAACGCCGCCGAAGGTGTCATTACCTATGACGAAGATTGTTATGTCGAGTCATTTAATCGCGCGGCTGAGAAACTGTTTGGCTATGCGGAAAATGAACTTATAGGAGACAAACTGGATATTCTTTTTGTCAAGAATGGGTCGGATACCGATCCGGAATATCTTGAGAAGATATTAACGCAAGACAACATGGTGCAGCAGGGTGAATCGAGATTCGAAGTGGATGCGCGTCGCAAGGATGGAAGTGTTTTTCCATTGGCAATAAAGATTAGCAGCTACGTGATCTACGGTTCAAAGATGTATACCGCGATTGTTGATGATGTCAGCGAACATAAAGCAATGATCGAGAATCTACGTCGTCTTGCCGAGCATGATGGGTTAACCGGTCTGTATAACCGTTACTATTTTATGCAGGAAGTGGAACATCTGGTAAAAAGAGTGGCGCGCCAAGGCAAGTCCAATACTGCTGTGCTCTATCTTGATCTGGATAACTTTAAATATGTTAACGACACGTTGGGGCACATTGCGGGTGATGAATTACTGGTTCAAATTACGTTAATTTTGCAGAAACGAACCCGTCGCAGCGATCTGCTAGCTCGAATAGGTGGCGATGAATTTGCGATGATCCTCTATGATATAGGAGAACCTGAAGCGCTCGATGTGGCGGAAATGTTTCGTCTGAACATCCATGATTATAAATTTATATACCAGGGAGAGACGGTTGATGTCGGTTGCTCGATTGGAGTAGTACTTGTAACTCCCGGTGCAAATACCGAAGAATTACTCTCCAGGGCGGATTATTCCTGTCATGCAGCGAAGCTGGCGGGGAAAAATAAAATCCACCTTTATACCAATGATGACCAGAAAGATATTAGCGGGTTATTTGATGATATTGGCTGGACACGACGCATTAAGCAGGCTCTACAGGATGATATGTTTGCCATTGCCTGCCAACCAATTCAGGATACTCAGGGCGAGATACAATACTATGAAATTCTGCTCAGGATGCAGGACGAGGATGGCAACATCATTATGCCCTCCGGATTTATACCTCCGGCAGAACGCTTTGGACTTATGCCAAGTATAGATAGATGGGTCATTCATCATGCGATTCTGTTATTAAAGTATGCCTCTAAATTTACACCAAGGCTCAGTATCAATTTATCTGCAGCTTCCTTTCATGACGACAGCATAATTGACTTTGTTACTGACGAAATTAAAAGTGCCAATATTGATGCGCAACGGTTAACCTTCGAGATAACTGAAACAATCGCCATGGCTGACCTTTCAATGACGGCGCATAATTTGCGCAAACTTCAGGAACTGGGCTGCCAGACCTCGTTGGATGATTTTGGGGCAGGCTACTCATCTTATGCCTACTTAAAAGACCTGCCGGTACATTATGTGAAGATTGATGGTTCGTTCATTACCGGCTTGATCAACAATAAACTGAACCGTGAAATTGTCCAATCCATGCATAACATTGCCCACATCATGGGTAAGGAGACAATTGCTGAATTTGTTGAAAATGAAGAGACTGCTAATGTTCTGATTGAAATGGGAGTAGATTATTTGCAGGGTTATTATATTGGCAAGCCGGAAATGTCTTCAATTGACACGAATCCGATGTTTTCACCTGAAGATGATTAACCTAATCATCTATTAGCAGGCGGAATGCAGCTTAGACTATATAGGCTGTCATCGACCAAACTGTTATAATTCCTTTCTTTAATTAATCTGCAGTTTCTGGAGTTCCCATGGGATACGAAAAAATCACGGTGCCTGCAAGCGGCGAGAAAATAAGTGTAAGATCTGATGGCACGATGTCCGTCCCAGACAAACCGATTATTCCATATATAGAAGGGGATGGCATAGGCGTTGATATTTCGCCAGTCATGCAAAAGGTAACCGATGCCGCGGTAAACAAGGCCTATGGGGGTAAGCGTCAAATACAGTGGATGGAAATCTACGCAGGGGAACGTTCTACCCAGGTTTATAACGCTGATACCTGGCTGTCGGATGAAACTATGAATGCGATCCGGGAATTCAGTGTTGCGATCAAAGGGCCCTTAACCACACCGGTGGGTGGCGGTATACGCTCACTCAATGTCACGCTACGACAGGATCTGGATCTCTATGTCTGTCTGCGGCCGGTACGTTATTACGATGGCACTCCCAGCCCGCTGAAGGAACCGGAAAAAACCGACATGGTGATTTTCCGTGAAAATTCAGAAGATATTTACGCCGG
>JAHEIJ010000184.1 GCA_024639445.1 Gammaproteobacteria bacterium | reverse complement strand
GTGGTAAGGGTGCTGGTTTCCTGGAAAAACAGCCGCCGACCGTGGGCAAAACGTTCCACATTATTTTCATTAATGGCGACAACCTCGAGGTTTTCGTTGCGCATCGCCAGTTTCATCGGCATGTATTCTTTGATCACCACTTTGTTTCCGGCACTATCAGTAGCCAGATAGACTACACTGAATCCCCCGCCGCCAATGACGCGATTAATGGTATAGCCGTCCAGCAGCGTCCCGGGTGGAAGTTCGTGGGAATGTTTCGTCATAAACTCAAGTGTTTGAAAAATAGACTGTATTCTAGACTAATATAGTCGGCATCCTGAACAAAATATTGAATAAAAGTTTTGAGGCTGATAATGCAAGGGTCGCCGTGGTAGGCTTGCCTTTGGAGTTTAACATTACAGGAAGTCATCACCATGATTCGTAGTATGACCGCTTTCAGTCGTCAGGAAGCCAGTAACGAGGCCGGTGACCTGGTAATTGAAATACGTACGGTCAATCACCGCTATCTTGATATCTCGTTGCGTTTACCGGAGGAGCTACGCAATCTTGAACCGGTCTTGCGGGAACAAATTACCATGCGACTGGGTCGCGGTAAACTGGAGTGTAACCTGCGTTATACCCCACCGGAGCTGGCTGATTCGGAATTGCCAGTGGATGATGAGCGGGTAAAACGTATCGCCCATGCCTGTCGGCATATAGATTCCTATTTATATAGCCCGGGGCCCATCAGTTCCCTTGAAGTTCTGCGCATGCCGGGCGTGGTACAGAGTAAGCTGGTAGACCTGGAGGTACTAAAAACCGCGGTGACACAGTTGCTCGCCCAGGCCCTTGATGACTTGATCAACGCACGTGAACGTGAAGGACAGAAACTGGCGCAGGTCATTCGCGAGCGTTGCGATTCAATGGATGCGATCGTGGCGACGGTTAAACAACAATTACCTGACATTCTGCAACAATGGCGCGAGAAGCTACTGGAGCGTATCAATGAAGCCAGGGTGGAACTGGACCAGGATAGGCTGGAGCAGGAGATGGTTTACCTGGCACAAAAGACCGATGTAGCAGAAGAAATCGATCGCCTCAGTATGCATATTGAAGAAGTTAAACGGGTCCTGGATTCGGATAAACCGGTAGGGCGACGACTCGATTTTCTGATGCAGGAACTCAACCGGGAAGCGAATACACTGGGATCCAAGTCGATTCATGCGGACACGACCCGTGCCTCGGTTGACCTGAAAGTGTTTATCGAGCAAATGCGCGAACAAGTACAGAATATCGAGTGAATCCGGGTGTAATGAATAATGCAAAGTAATTCGCCGCAAGGCACTTTATATATTTTCGCAGCGCCTTCCGGGGCCGGGAAAACCAGTCTGGTCAAGGCACTGCTGGATAAGTCTGACGGCATTGAAGTGTCGGTATCTCATACCACTCGAGCACCTCGTCAGGGCGAAGTAGATGGGGTTAATTACCATTTTACTGATGTCTCGGTGTTTAATACGATGGTGAATGAGGGTGCATTTCTGGAACATGCCCAGGTGTTCGACAACTTCTATGGTACCGCACGTGCCAATATTGAAGAACGCCTGGCTGCTGGGGTGGATGTGATCCTTGAAATTGACTGGCAGGGTGCGCGTCAGGTGCGGCAACAATTCCCAGACAGTCTGGGGGTGTTTATTTTACCTCCGTCACGTCAGGCCCTGGAGGATCGCCTGCGTGGCCGGGGTCAGGATGGCGATGAGGTTATCGCTCGACGAATGCAGGATGCCGAGAGCGAAATGTCCCATTATGCGGAGTTCGACTACCTGGTGATAAATGACGACTTCGATACCGCCCTGGAGGAGTTAGAGGCAATAATCACGGCAAATCGCCTGCGAAGCCCGCTTCAGGCCAGCCGACATGGTGAAATGCTGAATGAGCTGCTAGCTTAAATGTAATCGGATGGATATAATTTCCGGTCACTTTTATGAATTACATGCCCTTACCCGCCCAGGGTGGGTGATATCCGGAGAAGAGTAGATGGCCCGCGTTACTGTTGAAGATTGCCTTGAGAATGTTGATAACCGTTTTGAGCTGGTGCTGGTAGCGTCCAAACGCGCCCGCCAGGTTGCCATGGGTGCCCCGCCACTACTGGAAGAAGAAAACGACAAGCCGACCGTTATTGCGCTGCGTGAAATTGCCGAAAATCTGGTTAATGCGGAGATACTCAATGAAGTAGAGCCGGTTGCTACTGAAGAAGAACTGGTGGAAGAATTGAGTGCGGATGATCAGGAGATTGCCGCGACCACAGGTGCCGCCGCCGCGGTTGAGGAAAAGTCGGAAATGGATGTTGCTGCTGCGATCAAGGCCGCACTGGAAGGCGAAATGGTTGGTCTCGCAGGCGGAGATAATGAAGGTGAAGGGGGCGAGTAATCGCCACGCCTAGTTCCAAGCTGAAAAACGGCGGGGATATCCCTTCCGAATTTCGTATTAGCAGTTTGTGTGAACTGCTGGAACGCTATCTTGAGCCCGATCAGATAACTGAGGTTTATCAGGCTTATCTGTTCGGTGCCGAGGCCCATGAAGGCCAACATCGCCTTAGCGGTGAACCCTATATTACCCACCCGATTGCGGTTGCCAAGATCCTTGCGGAAATGCACATGGATCCCAAGAGCATTGTGGCCGCGATTCTGCACGATGTTATTGAAGATACCGGAACTCCCATAGAAAAAGTTAAAAGCCGCTTTGGCGAGGAAGTGGCGGTGCTGGTTGACGGTGTCAGCAAACTGACCCACATTCAATTCGAAAGCAAGGCTGAAGCACAAGCAGAAAATTTTCGCAAAATGATGCTGGCGATGGTGGAGGATATCCGCGTCATCTTGATCAAGCTGGCGGATCGACTCCACAATATGCGCACCCTGGGCGTGATGCGTCCCGATAAACGTCGTCGTATCGCCCGTGAGACCCTCGATATTTATGCCCCAATCGCGAATCGCCTGGGCATGAATAAAATGCGGCTGGAACTGGAAGACCTCGGTTTTACTGCCATGTACCCGTTACGCAGTCAAATTCTGTCAGAGAGTTTGAAAAAAGCGCGCGGTAATCGTAAAGAAATCGTTGGCAAGATCGAAGAGACCGTTAAGGAACGCCTCAAGCAGGAAGGACTGGGGGGTGAGGTTATTGGTCGCGAAAAACACCTGTATAGCATCTATAAAAAAATGAAAATCAAGCATCTTGCCTTTAGTGAGGTGATGGATGTTTACGCGTTTCGTATCATTGTTGATTCGGTTGACACCTGCTATCGCGTATTAGGTGCAGTGCATAATCTCTACACACCCATGCCGGATCGTTTCAAAGACTATATTGCTATTCCCAAAGCCAATGGCTACCAGTCATTGCACACTGTTTTATTCAGTCCTTACAGTGTTCCCATTGAAGTACAAATTCGTACAGAGGAAATGCATAAGGTAGCCGAAGCAGGTATTGCTGCACACTGGTTGTACAAGAGCAGTAAGGAAGCAGGGCGTAACAGTGCACAGGTACGTGCACGCAAGTGGTTACATGACCTGTTGGAAATTCAATCAAAGGCAGGCAATTCGATAGAGTTTCTGGAAAATGTCAAAATCGATCTGTTTCCCGTTGAAGTCTATGTGTTTACTCCACAAGGTGACATCATGGTGTTGCCTCGTGGTGCCACCGCTGTGGATTTCGCCTACGCGGTGCATACCGATGTGGGTAACCAGTGCGTCGCGGTGAAGATCGACCGACGGCTTATGCCCTTGCGTACCGAATTATTCAATGGCCAGACCGTAGAGATCATTACATCTAAAGGTGCACAACCCAATCCTGCCTGGCTGGATTTTGTAAGCACCGCCAAGGCCAGAACCAACATTCGCAATTACCTGAAAAATTTACAGCAGGATGAAGCAGTCATGTTGGGGACTCGCTTGCTTAACAAGAGCCTTGCCGCACATGGGAGCAGTATTGAAAACCTGACTGAAGAGCAGGTAAACCGGGTCATACAGGAATTCAATTTTGACTCGATGGAAGTGATGGCCAGTGAAATTGGTCTGGGCAACCAGATGCCGATGGTTATTGCACGAGCAATGCTGCAGGGTGAGGAAGTACAGGAGCAGGCAACAAAAATATCACGGCCGCTGGCAATAAGAGGCACCGAAGGTGCGGTTGTAACTTATGCCAAGTGCTGTCGCCCCATACCCGGGGATCCCATCCTGGGATTTGTGACATCGGGTCGCGGTATTGTTGTTCATACAGAGGATTGCAAGAACGTAGCGGAATATCGAAATCGACCGGAAAAATGGATCGACGTGGAGTGGGAAAAGGCTGTGGCTGGAGAGTTTCCTATCGATATCAAGCTGGAAGTGGAAAATCAGCGTGGCGTTCTGGCCAAGGTTGCTGCAACGTTGGCAGATATGGAAGCGAATATTGAGAAGGTTAGTATCGAGGAACGTGATGGTATGCACTCGGCGCTGAGTTTTACCGTTGATGTGCGTGATCGCCGCCATCTTGCGCGCATCATGAAAAGATTACGCAGTATGGAAATGGTGGTTCGAATTTATCGGTTGAAGAAATAAATCGTCAGATCATTTTACCCGCATTTGCTTACGTGTAAATTCTTTAGTTCATAAGCACGTTATCCTAATATAGTGAAGTTCAAATCCATCGAATATTGAAGGAGAGAGTTAATGGCCCGTGAAATTATTCGCACAGATAATGCCCCAAAAGCTATCGGTACATATTCCCAGGCGGTGAAGGTGGATCGAACTGTTTATCTGTCTGGCCAGATCCCTCTGGTGCCGGAAAGTATGGAATTGATTGAAGGCGACATAGCTATCCAGATCCGTCGTGTCTTCGATAATCTTTCGGCTGTTTGTCAGGCAGCAGGTGGTGAACTGGGCGATATCGTTAAGCTGAATATTTTCCTCACGGACCTCGGAGATTTCCCTGTGGTGAATGAAATAATGGCAGAATATTTCAGTCAGCCCTATCCGGCCCGCGCAGCCATCGGTGTTGTGGCCCTGCCAAAAGGTGCCGGAGTTGAGATGGATGCGATTATGTATCTCGGTAGTTAGTCGAGTTTACTCCGCGCCGGTATGAATAATGTCGCCCAGGGTGGGCTTGAAAGCCGTTTACCTGTTACATCGCTCAAGGGAGTGGGGCCAAAAGTCGCAGAACGTCTGACGCGACTGGATATTCATAGCGTTGAAGATTTGTTGTTTCATTTACCATACCGATACGA
>JAHEIJ010000183.1 GCA_024639445.1 Gammaproteobacteria bacterium | reverse complement strand
GCTGACCATGGTCATCAAGTTTGCCGCACAAACCAGTGAGCAGACCCAGTGGCTGGCGGTGTTGCTTGCGCCTGCTCCAATCCCTGTGGCACAAACAGGCGAGCAAAGCGAAAGTACGACTGACTAAGTATTCAGGAGAAGTACACATGGCAAATGATGAAATGAAAAGTGAGATTGAGGAACTGCGTGCGCAAGTCGCCGAACTGACGGCTGAACGCAAGGCTAAGGAGAAACAGCAGGCGAGCAGCAGTCAGGAATCCGAAAAAGAATCAGTCGCGCAGGGCACAGCTTCGGGTGAACCAGGCAGTGGTGATGTGGATGCTGCAAAGTCAGAAGTGGCGGATCTCAGTAGCCAGTTTCAGGAGCTCATCGATACTATCGATCAGGAGCTCAAGGATGCGAGTCCTGTAACGGTACTTGTTGTATTTGCACTCGGCGTCCTGGTGGGGCGCCTGCTGCCAAGATGAGGTAATGACCATGACCGATCCCATTATGAAACTACAAATTCTCGCCCGTTCGGAAATGGCACTGCTTCGAATTCAGGCACGGCGTAATGCAACACGCACAGTGTTATTGGCCGTCGCGCTGGTATTCGTATTGCTCGCGCTGGGGATGTTGAATTTCGCCGGCTACCAGGCACTGGCGGTAACTCAAGGTCCCGCCATTGCCGCCATGCTGGTTGCCCTGGCCGATGGGATTATTGCACTGGTTGTGGTGTTTGCATCACGCAGTGCCGGCCCGAATACCGAACAGGAGAAAATGGTTCGTGATATCCGCGATCTTGCCTACAACGAACTGAGTGCGGACTTTGACGAAGTCAAGGAGAAGGTTACACAGGTAACCGATGATGTGCGGCGCATTCGTTCCGGCTTCTCCGCGGTGACAGGCGGGTCCTATGGCAACCTGGCAAATAATCTGGCGCCGATATTGGGTTTGCTGATTGGTGCCATCAAGAAGAGTCGTAACAAATGATGATCGTACTAAATTACAAACACTAAAAGACGACGTAGTAAAAACGGTCAGCACAGGCCATTTCTAATAAACGCAGTTAAAAGGAGATAACGATGAGCACAATTAAAGAAATCCGTGGAGCGATTGATGCAAAGCTTGATAAATGGGAAGCGCAGGCCACTGCATTGCAAGCTCAGCTTGAACTCAACAAAGAAGAGGTTATTGAGCGGGTTGAAGAGCAGAAGCGACGGTTTGAACAGGTAGCACAACATGTAAGAGATAAAATCGATGAAGCAAGTGGTTTGGCGGAGGAAACGAAAACCAAAGTCAGAGCTTCTTTTGAGCATCTACAGGTACAACTCGCCCTGGGTGCGGCGGACACACGAGATGCCTACCAGGAGTGGAAACAAAAAACCCAATCAAGCATAGCGGCGTTTGAAGCTGAACTCGATGTTGCCATTGCTAAAGAAGACGCGACACTGCAGGCCGACCTTGATGCGCTGATGGATGCCTATGTCAGGGAATCGGATGCGTTGGAAGCAGAAATTGACGCAATGCAGGCACAGTTCGATGAAGATAAAGCGCGCGCCAAGACTGATTTCGAAAAATACAAACAAGACGTGCAATCCAAGATCGATGCTTATAAAGGCGAACTGGATGAAAAACGTAAAACAGCATCAGGCAAACTCGATACCTTTGAGACTGAACTGTCAGCCGGCGCCACGAAAATCAAGGATGCATTCAATAATCTATTTTCCTGAGGGTATGTAGTGTCTAATGTGCATGCCTGTAAATAAACAATCGCATCACGCGAGACAACACAGGAATAAGGTATTCTTATGAATAACATATCTGAAATGGTGGTTCCGAGAATGATAGACACGGCCAGGTATCTTGGCATCGGTTTAATCATTCTTGGATTAATTGCAGTTTTCGCCCCGACGGTTACCGGTATGACCATCGGTGTCATCGTCGGGATTCTTTTGGTTGTGAGTGGTTTTTTGCGGATCGCCTTTGCCTGGGTTGCCATGTCGTGGGGTGATGCCATACTGCGTTTCCTGTTTGGCATACTCGCTCTCATCGCAGGCATTGTCATGATATCCGATCCCGCGCTGGGATTGCGCGTCATAACCATTGTAGCCATTGCCTATTTAGTTGTTGATGGAATTTCGAACATAGTGTTGCAGTCCGACTGCCACCGGCAACCGGCAGTGGCTGGATCGTCTTAAGTGGCGTGTTAAGTATCGTGCTTGGTGGTTTAATCTTGTTCGAATGGCCATTCCCGGGCGATCAGGCCTTCGGTATCCTGGTGGGGGTAAAACTGATTTTCGATGGCATCTCGATTTTTGCTGTTGCGATGACAGTACGCAGCGTTGGCAATTCGCTTCGCTAAAACCACAGGGTTATTGTTGCAGCAAAATCCCGGTAACACGGGTGAGGAAATGAAGTTTAAATAAACGTTGAATCATGGAGGTATTTATGAATAAGCACATTCGCTAAAACCACAGGGTTATTGTTGCAGCAAAATTCCGGTAACACGGGTGAGGAAATGAAGTTTAAATAAACGTTGAATCATGGAGGTATTTATGAATAAGCACATAAGAAGATACATACGAGTATTGCTACTACCCGTTTTAATGCTCTTCACAACAACCATGTCGTACGCGGCAAGCAAGCCCAACATGCTGATTATATGGGGCGACGACATTGGCCAGTCCAACATCAGTGCCTACACATTTGGCTTAGTGGGTTACAAAACACCAAACATCGACCGCATTGCCAAAGAAGGAATGATGTTTACTGACTATTATGGTGAGCAAAGCTGCACCGCCGGTCGGTCGTCCTATATCACCGGGCAAAGTGTGTACCGGACTGGGCTGTCCAAGGTCGGTCTGCCCGGTGCCAAGCTTGGCATGCAGAAAGAAGATCCAAACATCCCCGCCCTGCTCAAGGCACAGGGCTATGTCACCGGCCACTTCGGCAAGAACCATTTCGGTGATCGGGACGAGCACCTGCCGACCAATCATGGCTTCGATGAGTTCCTTGGCAATCTTTATCACCTGAATGCCGAGGAAGAGCCGGAAAATGAAGATTACCCGAAGGATCCGAAATTCAAGGAACGTTTCGGTCCCCGTGGTGTGATCCATAGTTGGGCATTGCCAAAGGGTAAACAAAAGATCGAAGATACCGGTCCCCTGACGAAAAAGCGCATGGAAACCATCGACGATGAAACAATTGATGCCGCGCTGGACTTCATCGAACGGTCGCACAAGGCAGGTAAACCGTTCTATGTCTGGTGGAATGGCACGCGCATGCACTTCCGCACGTATGTAAAGGATGAGCTACGCGGTATTTCCGGCCAGGATGAGTATGCCGATGGCATGGTCGAACATGACAGGCATGTCGGTAAGCTGCTGAAGAAACTTGATGAACTTGGTATCACCGACAACACCATCGTGCATTATTCGACCGATAACGGCCCGCACATGAACACCTGGCCCGATGCAGCCTGGTCACCGTTCTTTGGCGAAAAGAACACCAACTGGGAAGGTGGCTGGCGCGTGCCGTCCCTGGTGCGTTGGCCCGGCAAAATTAAAGCGGGTAGCGTGTCAAACGAAATCATGCACCATATGGACTGGATGCCAACCTTACTTGCCGCCGCCGGCGAACCGGACCTCAAGGCTAAACTGAAGAAAGGCAAGGTTAAAGCCATCGGACGCAAATATAAGGTTCATCTTGACGGTTATAATTTCCTGCCCCACCTGACCGGTAAGGCCGAAAAAGGACCACGCCACGAGATCTTTTACTTCGCCGATACGGGCGAGCTAACGGCGCTGCGTTACGACGATTGGAAACTGATCTTCATGGAGCAGAAGGAATACGACACATTGCGCGCCTGGATCGAACCCTGGACACCGTTGCGCGTACCGCTGATGACCAATCTCAGACGTGATCCTTATGAGCGCGCGCATGTCACGTCCAATACTTATTATGACTGGATGATCGATCGCATTTTCTTACTGGTTCCTGCGCAAGTTTATGTTGGAGAGTTCCTCAAGACGTTCAAGGAGTTTCCACCGCGTCAGAAACCGGCGAGTTTCAGTATCAATCAGGTGATGGAGAAAATGAAAACCAGCGGTGGTTCGAAGTAGCCAATTGGAAGACACCGACGGGCCATTACGGCCCGTCGTTTTCTTATATCCTGCATGCTTAGTGATAGCCGACTAGAAAAGGCTAACGGGTTCACAATACCTGCTAGAATGATCATGTAACTAATTCCTGGAAGTACCTGTCTTATGAATAGTCACTCACGTCACTTCATGATGGTTATTACCTCGCTACTCGCTTGGTCGCTATTATCTGTCACGCCTGTCTGGGCAAGCGAACAACCGAAGCTGGTATTACAAATAACCGTCGATGCCCTGCGCGGTGACCTGCCTGAGCGTTACGCCAAGGTGTTAGGCAAGGGTGGTTTCCGTTACCTGATGGAAAAGGGTGTCCACTACACCAATGCCCACTACCAGCACGCTAACACCGAGACCATCGTGGGTCATACGTCTCTGGCTACCGGTACCGTACCGGCGGCTCACGGCATGGTCGCCAACGTGTGGTTTGACCATGAGCAAGCTCGCCTTACCTATAATATAGAGGACCCCGCTTACCGCCTGCTGACACCCGGTGCCGATGTCGATAAGCAGACCGAAATCGATCCTACCCAGAAAGCAGCCAAGGTGGATGGCCGTTCTCCCAATAATATCTTAACTTCGACACTAAGCGACGAGATGGCGGTCCATTTTGCCGGGCGCTCGAAAATATTCGCCGTGTCGGTGAAGGACCGGGGTGCGGTATCGATGGCCGGGCATGCGGGCAAGGCTTTCTGGTTCTCCAAGAAAAGCGGTGAATTCGTCACCAGTTCCTATTATTACAAACAATATCCAGACTGGGTGAATAAGTGGAACGAACGTAAGCCTGCGTTGGCCTACGCCGGTAAGTCCTGGGAGTTGTTGCATTCACCAACAAAGTATTTGTTTGGCAATGCCGATGACCGAGAATATGAAACATACTTTCCGGGTTTTGGTCGGACCTTTCCGCACGCTTACGGTAACGCGAACGATAAATACTTTACGACACGCTTGACACTGAGCCCCGCCGGTGACGAACTGACTCTGGATTTTGCCAAGGCCCTGTTGGAGAACGAACAACTTGGTCAGGATGCAATCCCGGATTATCTGGCCATCAGCTTTTCATCTACTGATTACGTTGGTCATCTCTTTGGTGCCTCCAGTC
>JAHEIJ010000182.1 GCA_024639445.1 Gammaproteobacteria bacterium | reverse complement strand
AAAGTCGTGGAACAGACTAAATTCCACTAGCAGAAGAATGGATACCGACCCCAGAGCGATAGTCTTTCTCAAGTTGTAATTTAACATCGAAATTCCTCGTCAAACAGGTCGTACCGTAAGCTTCACTTTTCAAGACAGCATAGCCATCCTGGATATATAGTGGACAGTCATTTTGGCCACGGTTTTCTGGGCATTCCAGTACTGCTGCTCTGCCATCACCTGCGGCAAGCCATCATTGTGAAGAATAATGGGGTCAGAGCACGAATAATGGGGTCAGAGCACAATTGTTTCTAATATTAGCGGTAAATGTACTCTGACCCCATTTTCCATGCGCAACCTTTGCCGTCTGGCGCCCGGGCTGGACAAGCTGGGCGTGTATGACAACTCGATGCCTTCAGGCAGAAACGGTTTACCTGATATACGTGAACTGGTATCGGTTGAAAACGGTAAAATCATGCGGCTGGATACAAATATGCCCGATTGGGCCAGGCCGGTGACGGCGGTTTGCCTGCAACATTTCGAATAAGTTTGTGCGTTCGGGAACAGATTTATTTAGACTCAGCATATAATGTGGCGAATGTGTTGCAGGAGAATATCAGTCCCTGGCAATGCCAAAATAAACCTGTGCCCCTATGCGTGGTAGCACCCTCGACCACTATAAAACGAATGCAGAATGACTGCAGAGGTAAAACTTACATGAGAAAAATAAATATATTTCGTTACACCTGTGCGGCGGCTGGCACCTTGCTTGCTCTTACGCTAACAGCTTGCGGTGACAATTCAGCTGACAATAGCGAATCGCCTCCGGCGCAAAATGCTGCGTCGAGCAGCCATGAAAACCCGGCAGTACTTCCTCTGGAGCCGATCAAGTTCGCGCAGGCTTATGCGCCATTGTCCGGCGAAACGCAGTCTGTTCCGGTTTGTCCGTGGCTTACAGACGCGAGCGTTGCAGCCGCGGTTGACGTTGTGATGATAGACAAGCCAATGGTGCGTCGCGCCGTTACTCCGCAAGAGTGCAAGTGGAACGTCAATATCGGTTTTGCGTTTAGCGTCCGCGCAGCACCCCTCGCAGACGCTGCTAACCCGTCTGCAATCAAATACAATATGGACAATCCGCCGGTACTAAAACCTCAGGATGGCCCCGGCAACGAAGCTGTTGCGCTACTGGACCCGACCTGGGATGCCAGCAATCCACGTCCGTTCGGCTTCGTTTTTAATGCGGACAACCGCCAGTTCAGGATCATCACCACAGGCGTGAAAACGTCTGTCGCCCGACTGCGCGCCGTCGCCGACGAGATCGCCGGCGCACTGCCGACCGCCGCTGCGGTGGTCGAGGCGAAGGACGCGGAGCCAACACTCGACCCGTGTGTCTACCAGGAAGCCACCGTCGTCGCTCTATTTAACGGCCAGCCAGGTGACACGCTCGCGCCAGAACCGTACCTGCCAACCTCATCCTGCAAGTATAAAGGGTACGCTGGAAACACCCGGGTTGAACTCTCGATTGGGTTCAGTGGCGACCCTCTGACCCCGCCAAATAAATTCGACCCCGATTACACACTGGTCGACGGTTTCGGCACTGATGTTTATATGAAGGATACGTCGCGGACCGCCGGCTACGGCACTTCGCGCCGTGTATATCAGATCGCGCGACCCGGTGGACAAATCCGCGTCGATTTGACAGTGTCCGAAGAAAATTTCCCTGCGGACACAGTCAAGATGATCCTGAACAACCTCATTGCACGGACGAGCTGAGCGACCCGCGAGGGCGGGACGCCGCCAGTCCCGTGCTCGTCGTCCAGCTTTGGGGTCAGAGTAAAAACTCACTTCCTGATTAAAGCCAGATCCATGCTCCCGCAGCATATTAAATGGGCTCTTGAATGGACTCGAAGCAGCTGCTAATTTGAGTGCGATTTAAAGCTCATTGTAGGTGTGCTCATGGCTATAAATTTTTTCGAAGATCTAGTTACTCTGGCCCATTCGAAGATAAATTCGGGGCGCGTGGTATGGCACTCGCCCTATGCACATAGGCCCGTGTTGCTCACCAGCCGTGGCCGGGGCGTCGCAGTGGTTCAATCGGTTGACGATTACGAAACAGCTGAGGATTAACGAGGCTTCATGTGGGCGGTGGTTGCGGGCATTGCTGATCTGGAGACTGGAAACGAAGTTTCCCTCGACGAGGCACGAGTGCGGCTCGGTCTGAAGTAGCTGCACCATGCCCGCGTGCTGGCGCCACTGTGATTCAGGATTATTATGACACCAGTTTCTGATGAAAAATGGATGACACGCGCACTGGCACTCGCCCGCAGCGCCGAGGCGCTGGGCGAGGTCCCGGTCGGCGCGGTCATTGTCAAGGACAATGAAATCATCGCCGAAGGTTTCAACCAGCCCGCGGGTGAATCTAACCCGTTACCACGGGGTGTTTGCACCCAACAGTCAACATCGCGCGTTGGTGACGCCGGCCCGACGTGGTCGATGTAACAAGGCCAAAGCATCTGGGCCAGAAGCGGCCCAGCCGGTCGCAAGCCACGTACCGATGAGCTGGGCACAACGCTTGAAGCGCGTGTTCAATATCGACATCGAAACTTGCAGTGTCTGCGGTGGCAGCATGAAAGTCATCGCGTGCATCGAAGACCCGCTGGTGATTAAGAAGATACTGACGCACCTGCGCGGTAAAGGGCTGGTTGTCGATGACGTGTGTTTGCCGCAGAGCAGGGCGCCACCGCAGGCTGACTTGTTCAGCTGAGATACGCAAGCCGATCATTCAACACAGCTAGAGCTGCAACCCTGACAGATGCGGCAGGATACTGCTTGGCCAGCTGGCTGGGATTGGCCTGGACAAGGTTGAATCAGCGGTTGGCGAGCGCGGTATTTATTCGAATAAGGGAGGAATTGGGAAGGAATTCGTAATTGGGGCAGGGTCAGTGGCTATGACTGGCTGGGTAAAAACGGTTGATTTTCGGGAAACAGGTCGTTTATTCTTCCTATACTCCTTAACGCCGCATTCAAGGAGCGGGTAAATCCAGGTGAAAGCTTATGGGATGCGAGTATAGTACTTACCGCAGAGGACGCAGATGCCATGGGCTACTGGGTAACCGCTGTTCTCTACTATTTCAAAGAGGTAGTCCCTGATCCGCTCAAGGTCTTCGATGCCCGCTGGCTGACACGTACACGTATCGTGATGGAAAGAGTAGAAACGGTAAAGCCTGAGTGGAGCGGCGGTGCCAATTATTTCAATCTTGGAATCTACTACTTGGCCACCCCGAAGAGTATGGGTGGCGACTTGGGCAAGGCGGAGGAATACTTTGAAAAAGCAGCTTCTTCAGGTCCTAACTGGCTGCTTACCCCCTGGGGCAAAGCGAAATACTACTACCCTCTAACCGGAGACAGGGAGGCTTTCAACCAAGAACTGGAATGGGTACTAGCCAGAACACCTGGAAACACAGGCGAGCCTTACCCATGGAGCATTTATTTTATAAAGCAGGCACACGAACTCAAGGCACAAGCTGATGAGCTTTTCTAATTCAATTAAACGCATTTAAGGAAACGTAGCGATTATTTATTAACCATGAGAAGCTTGGCCACTATTTAATCGCGACGCCATGTTTTTTATGTGGCCAGAAAAATGGTAGCGCCCCACTGTCGACCCCTATTATTCCTCTCCCTCCTGAGAACCCTCTACTGAAGGGTTTCGATCCAAAGGCCCCAAAGCAATATTCACAGCCCCAATATTTCGTTCTTCACTCGTAAGTAATGCATTGACTGGAACAGGCGCAAAACCACCAGAACCATACTTTGATAGCACTTGAATACCACCCTGGTTCACATATAAAGCAACTCCATCCATATCTTTAATTGTAGCTCTCATAGAGAGGGCACCTACGGTGCCCTTCGTTGTTGACGTGTCGAAAAATTGTAAAACACCGTGTCGAACATCAAAAGACTCCTCAGCGCCATCCCATTCTGCTTCAAATTGCCGGAAATTAGCTTTAACAACCAAAATATCCACTAAAAGAATTGCATCTACGTTGAATTGTTTTTCCAACTCCTGGCAGGTGCGCTCCTGGACCTTGCGGAACTTCGTTGCATCCATTCTGCCTGTAGCTGAATCAAAGCATCCACCTATTAGTTGATTCTCACGCTTCCATATATCTCTGTATTCATGCGAGAGCACAACAGTGAAACCGGCTTCGCGTAATTTATTCACAACAAGAGATTCGAATTGACTGATTCGCTGCTCTGACGCTGCCAGCTCCGCGGGAACTACGGTAGGCGCCAAAGCGATCGTTTCAATGGTAGAAAAGAATTTTTCTTGATCAACCTTAAATGGACTATAGGCAGAAGTGGTTGTAGCACAACCTGTTCCGGTCAAGACAGCCACTACCACCATAAAAATCATAAATATGTTTCTCATAGCTTCATGCTCCTTTATCAATTGTTAAACAAAGTGAGGCCTCACATACAAATCTTTGATTTTTTATCCATCATACTTTTTCCAATTTCGAAGCTGAAACTCTATCTTTTTCTAATGTCGAATTTACCTTTATTCTCTTTATATTTAAGATTAACAATTACTCGCTGATTACAGAATGATAAAAGTCAATTCATAAAAAAGATCACGAAAAAGTTGACGAAGTGCAAAAATCAAATAAGTGACACTGACGGGGTCTTTGATTTTTAATCAATCAAGTTTCTTCACAATCAACGACTTGACCTGTGTACACTCACTCTATCGCAAATCAAAAACCTGACCCCGCATCTTTCCAGTCGGCAAGAGTTTCGATGAAGCGCATTAAACGGGCTCTAGAATATTTTGGGGATATAGTGAAACATAAGCTATACGGTATCAAGCCTTACATTTTACGTGATAAGTGGCATGATAAGTGGGGGCAGATGAAACTTAATTTGATTTTGATCGCAACCCGGATCTATCCATCTTGACCGGCCTTCTTTAATCGATCGCATCGCAACAGAAAAATAAATCCACCCCCCCCCTTTCTTCTCAAGAAGAAAGTTTCACCTGGTCCACTTATTATCCCGCTGCTGATTGTTTACCGGCGTTCCTTGATGATTAATCCTGCAGTCCTGCATGGTCGGGTTTAGAATAGGCGTTATTTAATCAGAAGAAGCTCTTATGGCCGAAGTTGAAATTGGTTTTCATGCCTGGTTTGTGATGGGGCTGATAGTGCTCGCATTGGTGTTATTTGCGAATGAAAAATTTCCAGTGGCAAGTTCCAGTCTGTTCATCCT
>JAHEIJ010000011.1 GCA_024639445.1 Gammaproteobacteria bacterium | reverse complement strand
GTCCGATTCGGGATAAAACCAATGCCAGTCGCAAGGCCCTCAACATGGCGCCGCAACCGCCATTGCGGGTCCAGGAACGGGAAAACTGGGATTTCTTCCTGACCCTGCCCGAATACGATCGGCGCGAGCTGAAACCCACCACCATCAAAGGCTCGATGGTGTTTCAACCCTTGTTTGAATTTTCTGGTGCCTGTGTAGGTTGCGGCGAGACCCCCTATGTCAAACTAGCCTCGCAATTGTTTGGAGATCGCATGCTGGTTGCTAATGCCACGGGGTGCTCTTCCATTTACGGCGGTAACCTCCCCACCACGCCCTGGACCACCAATGCCGAGGGACGCGGGCCGGCCTGGAATAATTCCCTGTTTGAAGACAACGCCGAATTTGGCCTCGGCATGCGGCTGGCGATTGATAAGCAGGAAGAGCATGCACGTGAGCTTGCTATTGCGCTGCGCGACAAACTGGGCGCTGAACTGGTCGATGATATTGTCAATGCAGATCAATCTGATGAAACCGGCATTCATAATCAGCGTGACCGAGTCGCGCAGTTGCGGGAGAAATTGAAAGCGCTGTCTACCCCTGAAGCTGCATCGTTGTCACAACTGGCAGAGAATCTTTGCAAGAAAAGTGTCTGGATCATGGGCGGTGATGGCTGGGCTTACGACATCGGTTACGGTGGCCTGGACCACGTGCTTGCCTCGGGCAATAACATCAATATCCTGGTACTGGATACGGAGGTCTACTCCAATACCGGCGGACAAACTTCCAAGGCCACCCCCCGAGGCGCCGTGGCCAAATTCTCCGCTGGTGGCAAGCCCACCGGGAAAAAAGATCTGGCCTTGCTGGCAATGGATTATGAGAATGTGTATGTCGCGCACATTGCCTATGGGGCAAAAGACATTCAGACCCTGCGTGCTTTCCTGGAAGCAGAAGCCCACGACGGTCCCTCGCTCATTATCGCTTACTCTCCCTGCATTGCCCATGGTGTGGATCTCTCCAATAACCATCGGCAACAGGAAATGGCAGTGAAAAGCGGTCACTGGCCGCTGTTCCGGTTTGATCCGAAACGTATCGAGAAAGGTGAAAACCCCTTACATCTCGATTCACCCGAACCGTCGATACCCTACAAGGAGTTTATCCAAAGCGAGACCCGCTTTAGCATGCTATGGCATAGCCATCCTGAAGATGCCGAGGTATTTCTGCAGCAGGCACAGGAAGAAGTACTGCATCGCTACAGTTATTACAGACAGCTCGCCGAGCTCGATTGGGATGACGAAACCAGCGTCGCGGCAACGAAAGCCAAAATGAACAAAGAGAAAAAAGAAAAGGCGGAGGCATAACCATGGCAGACCTGACAACTGAATACCTGGGCCTTAAGCTCGCCAACCCCCTGGTGCCTTCGGCATCACCCTTATCCAAGGATCTGGATATGGCAAAGCAATTGGAGGATGCCGGCGCGTCCGCATTGGTGATGTATTCCCTGTTTGAAGAAAAAATCGACTATGAAGAAGAACACATGGCTCGATTTTTACACGATCAGGCAATTGGCCATGGTGAAGCCACGAGTTTTCATCCTCCACCCACTGATTACATTAGCCACCAGGATGAATACCTGGAGCAGCTGCAACAGTTAAAGACTCAGCTTGATATCCCGATCATTGCCAGCTTGAACGGGACATCAAGCAGTGGCTGGATTCACTACGGCAAGGAATTGCAACAGGCAGGGGCAGATGCGCTGGAACTCAATGTCTACTATGTGGCGGCGGATCCTGAAGAAACCAGCCGTGATGTAGAAGCCCGTTATATCAATCTGTTAGAAGACTTGCGCCAGCATGTTACCTTGCCCATCACCATGAAACTGTCTTCGCAGTTCAGTTCCATCATGTACATGGCGCAACAACTGCAAGCCGCCGGGGCCAATGGCCTGGCCCTGTTTAATCGCTTTTATCAACCGGATGTGGATCTCGAGAGCCTGAAAGTGATCCCCAAACTGGAACTCTCTTCATCCATGGAGTCCCTGCTACGTATTCGTTGGGTCGCCTTGCTCCATGGCCGGGTCAAGCTTTCGCTGGCGGTAACCGGTGGCTTCCATACCACGGAGGATATAATCAAGGCCTTGCTGGCGGGGGCGGATGTCACCCACTTATGTAGCGCACTGCTACATCATGGTCCCGAACTGATTACTGAATTACTCAGCGACTTGAATGCATGGCTGGAAGAACATGAGTACGAATCAATCAACCAGCTAAAAGGCAGTATCAGTCAGGAACACGCCATAGAACCCGCCGCTTATGAACGAGCGAACTATGTCAATGTATTGGACAGTTTTTCACACCCCACCGGGGTGCTGCGCTAGGTAAACTTTTCTAGCGGATTGATGTTCCGCTGGGACTATCTCGCTTGCTGTCCGTCAGAGTGCTATCACGACTTGATTTCGCTTTCTCCGTGACCTGTTTTTCTGTTTCCTGGCTACTGGCGGGACTCGATTCGGTTTGCTTGGTGTCCCGCTTATCGGTACCCAGAGTGCTGTCCCGTGATATCGGAGTTACTTTACCCTGGTTAATAATTTCCGTAGCTACCGCCTCTTCCGGCGTCGTTGTCAGTTCCTTCATAGTCTTGTCCATATCGCTGGTCGTCTCGCCCCGCTTGGTTGTTGACACCGTCCCTTCGCGGGTCTTGGCTTGCATTTCACGGGCTTTAACACATGGCCCAAGATCATTGAACATTCTTTCTGTATATTTACCGCCAGCACCTCGTGTTGCGTCACCATAATCTTTGTAATAACTCTCACACTTAGCCGGTTCCATGGCTTTTTCTGCCTTGCACTTTTCTATTTCCGCTTTTCGTAGCGGAGCTAATTTACGCTCGCGCAAATCTTCACAGTCTTGCTCCAGTTCCTCGACAGTAGGTTGCTGCGCCAATAGCATTACCGGTGCACAGAACAAGATGACTCCCAGACTCAAATCAACTAGCTTGTACATTTTCATCTCCTGCTTCTGTTACAGAAAAAAGCTAATTGCCATAAAAAGGTAGCATGATTTTAATGGCTGTTCTACTTCGCACCGGTTAACAATCACACAAAAGAAACGACGGGTTTTTCAGTAGCTACAGATCCGTACTTTTAACCTAATAATGCATCCAGATGCGCAGCAACGCTTCGCCCCAAAGCTGACAAGGCATAGCCCCCTTCAAGTGATGATACGATTCTGCCTCCCGCATAAGCGTCAGCAATACTCTTTATCTCCGTTGTTACCCATTTGAAGTCCTGCTCAGTCAGACACACGCTGGCCATGTCGTCCTCCACATGCGCGTCAAACCCGGCGGAAATCAACACCAGTTCAGGTTGAAATTCATGTAATTTGGGCAGCCAGTGCGAGTTTACCGCCTCCTGGAATTCTGCCCCTTTCGCCCCGGCCGCCAATGGTGCATTGACGATATGTTCGGAAATCATATCTACACCGGTATTGGGATAAAAAGGATGCTGAAAGGTGGAGCAAAACAGAACACCTGTTTCATTCCGAAAAATATCTTCGGTGCCATTGCCGTGATGCACATCAAAGTCGAGAATCGCCAACTTGTTCACGCCATATTTGTCGCGCGCATAGGCAGCACCTACAGCAACATTATTAAAGATACAAAAACCCATGGTTCTGGCACGTTCGGCATGATGTCCGGGCGGACGGACACTACAGAAAGCCGCCTGTTCCTCACCTGACATCACCAGATCAACAGCCATTACCACCGCACCCGCAGCACGCAGGGCAGCATTGAGTGAGTCCGCCATCATACTGGTATCCGGATCCAGCCAGATTTGGCCATAATCCCTTGGTGCCCGTTGAAAGATATCATCGACATAGTCTTTATCGTGAACACGATAAAGCTGCTCGATTGTCGCCAACGGGGCATCATAGTTGCGCAGAGCAAATTCCAGGCCACTGGCAAGGATCTGATCCTGGATGGCGCTCAAGCGGGCGGAGCACTCGGGATGATGTGCTCCCATTTCGTGCAAGGCACAGTCCGGATGTGAAATAAATGCAATACTCATCACTCAATCCAATTTATCACTTGTCATATTCTATTTTTAATATAATGATATATTAATATAATCATAGTAAAAGCCTTGTTGGAGATCATACATGGGACCCCATTATCTAGACCGCTTCTTTACACCGCAGGCCATCGCCGTGTTTGGCGCCAGTAAACGTGCGAATGCTGTAGGTACTCGTGTCTATAACAATTTACTCGAAAGTGGTTTCAGCGGCCCTATATATCCTATCAATCCAAAATATCAAACCCTCGATGACCACGATTGTTACCCCGACATTCAAGCAATCAAGGAACCGATCGATTTAGCCGTAATTGCCACCCCTGCTCCAAGCGTGCCGGAAATTATTCATGCCTGTGGTGAACACGGGGTACGTGCCGCGATAGTGATTTCCGCCGGCTTTAGCGAAGGCGATGGCAAGGGCCTCGCCTATGAGCGAGCCGCGCTGGATGCGGCACGACAATACCAGATGCGCATACTTGGACCGAACTGTCTCGGTCTGATCCGTCCCAGCATGGGCATGAATGCCACCTTCAGTAAAAACAGCGCCCAACCGGGCAATCTGGCCCTGGTTTCACAGTCCGGCGCCCTGTGCACTGCCATCCTTGATTGGGCGGCGGAACATGATATTGGTTTCTCCACCATCGTTTCACTGGGAGATGCAGCTGATATCGATTTTGGTGACATCCTCGATTACCTGTCACAGGATGCGCAAACTCAAAGCATCCTGCTCTATGTGGAAGGCATCCGGGATGCACGCCGCTTTATGAGTGGCTTGCGGATCGCCGCCCGCATGAAGCCGGTGATTGTCATCAAGTCGGGGCGGCATGCGGAAGGCTCACGCGCCGCCATGACCCACACCGGCGCCTTGATAGGTTCGGATAATGTATTTGATGCAGCGCTGCAGCGCGCCGGGGTGGTACGTGCCCAAACGATTGATCAATTGTTTGCCGCCGCGCAATTGTTGACCACCCAACAGCGGGTCAGCGGTAATCGTCTGGCTATCGTTACCAACGGTGGCGGCCCCGGCGTGATGGCCACCGATCGGGCGGTAGATTTGGGGGTTAAAATGGCTGAACTGTCGGCTGAGAGCATTTCAGACCTCGACAAAATCCTGCCCACGCACTGGTCACATCAGAACCCGGTTGACGTACTGGGTGACGCCTCACCCGAACGTTACGAAGCTGCGGTCAGTACCTGCCTGGCTGACGCTGATGTTGATGGTGTTCTGGTTATGCTGACACCCCAGGCCATGACGGACGTGACCGGCTGTGCACAAGCCGTGATTACCGCCCATAAAGGCCAACCCAAGCCGGTGCTGGTATGCTGGATGGGTGAAAAACTGGTCGCTGATGCCAATAAACTGTTTACTCAAAATCATATCCCGCATTTCGCCAGTCCGGAATCTTCCGTAGAAGCCTTTGCCTATCTCGCAACCTACAACCAGAACCAGGAGCTGTTGATGCAGGTAGCCGGACCTCGCGCCAAACGCAGCGAGCCGGACAGGCAGGGGGCGGAACTGATTATTGAGAGCGTCCTGTCTGAAAACAGGACGGTTTTGACCATCACCGAATCCAAGGCGTTATTGCGCGCCTTTGATATCCCGTTTACCCGCAGTATTGAATGCCATTCGGCCAACGAAGCCCTGGTCGCCGCTGAGTCACTCGGCTTCCCAATCGCCATGAAAATTCATTCTCCGGATATCAGCCATAAATCCGATGTCGGTGGCGTGCGCCTCAATATTGGCAATGCCCAATTGATACGCCACACCTATCATCAATTAGTCGAAGAAGTTGGCCATAAATATCCTGATGCGGATCTCAGTGGAGTTACGGTCGAACCCATGTACATTTCATCTAATGGTCGTGAGCTGCTAATCGGTGTAACCCGCGATCCTGTTTTTGGCCCGGTCATCACCTTCGGCGCAGGCGGCAAGCATGTAGAGGTTTTGCGCGACAGTGCCGTCGCCTTGCCACCATTGAACACCTTTCTGATTGAGAAAATCATTAACCAAACCAAGATTGCTTCCTTGCTGCAGGATTTTCGCGACATGCCGGCAATCAAAATGAGTTCACTGATAAGGGTATTGCGACGGGTTTCGGAAATGGTCTGCGAGCTGCCACAGATACTGGCGCTGGACATCAACCCGTTGATTGCAGATGAAAATGGTGTCATGGCACTGGATGCACGCATCGTGGTTGGAAAACAGGCGCCTTCACATGACCGCTATGCCCACATGGCCATTCACCCGTACCCGGGCCATCTTGCATCACAATTTCAACTCCCCGATGGTACTACCATTACTGTTCGCCCCATTCGTCCCGAAGATGCTGAAATCGAACAAAGCTTTGTGCGTAATCTATCCGCCAAATCAAAATACTTTCGCTTCATGCGTAGCGTGAATGAATTAACACAGGAAATGCTGGTGCGCTTTACTCAACTGGACTATCACCGCGAACTGGCGCTGATCGGTATTACCGAAAAAAACGGCGAGGAGGTCGAGGTCGGAGTTTCTCGATATGCCACGAACCCGGATGGAAAAAGTTGCGAGTTCGCGGTTATTGTCGCGGATGAATGGCAGCGCAAAGGTATTGGTTCACATTTGATGAACACCCTGATGGATGCCGCAAGACAACGCGGTTTTCAAACCATGGATGGCGAAATTCTCTCCGATAATCACAACATGCTGGGGCTGGTTAAAAGCCTCGGTTTCCAAATGCATACCAGTCCGGATGATCCCAGTGTGAAAGTGGCGGTGAAAAGACTCTAAAACCTTATTCAGGCATGTTGCTATATATAAAAATCAGTACGCCGTGCCTTCCATGGAATTTTCTGGACAAAAAACAAAATTATTTTTATTTCTCTTAATTATTCTACTTCCTGCCAGGAGTTACTCCGTTAACCCGGAAGATCTGATCAGTAGCCAAATTAACTATGCTTACGCGAACTATCTCGGAACGGGTATTTATACGGCGGCCGATCGTGACGTGCAGGTTTATCATCTTCCCTTTCGCTATACGATCCGTGAGGTAAGTCCAGATACAGGCGGCCTTCGACTTCGATTACCGGTGACTATTGGCTTTATTGACTTTGATCTTCCTGATGTAATCGATCCTAATCTTCCCAGTACGTTTGAAACGCTCACCTTTGTTCCTGGTATTCAATATCTTCATCAAGTAAATGATAACTGGTCCCTCTCACCGTTCATCGATTTTGGTATTGGCCATGATTTTGAAACAAAAAATAATGCATACGTGTATGGTGCCGGTATAAACAGCCTGTTTGTCTTTAAGTACGAATCATTTAATCTGGAAATTTATAATGAGTTTTTGTTCGCAGGTAACACGACTGACATAAATGACGTTAGAAATGAATTCAGCCGTTTCCAGACCGGGATTAATTTTCAGTTCCCGTTAGATTTCAAGGCCTGGGGTCGTGATCCAGCTGTCAGCGTTTATTACCTTAACTATTTATATTTTAATAAACTTGAATTCATACGCTATCTTAATGATCCAATCGAAGTGTCCGTTCAGAATGAAGTAGGCGTAACCTTTGATACCTCACCAGACATGAAACTGGTGGGGATACCGTTTAGTCGGATCGGACTAGGTTATCGTTTTGGTAACGACATAGATGTGGTGCGGTTAGTGTTTGGTATACCGTTTTAGCTGGCTTCATCATACACAGGGCAGATGCTTTTATTTGTTATGACACGCCCGAAGGGCTGGAAATCCGATGATTGGGCGCGGCACGAACGAAGAGGGAGGCGCGCCCGAGAGGGTGAGACGAAACCGAATGTCCAGTGGACATTCGCAGTTCGTCGAACGCCCGGAGGGCTGGAAATCCGATGGTTGGACGCGGCACGAACAAAGAGAGTGGCGCGCCCGAGAGGGTGAGACGAAACCGAATGTCCAGTGGACATTCGCAGTTCGTCGAACGCCCGGAGGGCTGGAAATCCGATGGTTGGACGCGGCACGAACAAAGAGAGTGGCGCGCCCGAGAGGATTCGAACCTCTGACCTCTGCCTCCGGAGGGCAGCGCTCTATCCAGCTGAGCCACGGGCGCTATATACACTAAAATACAGGAGCGCTAGCTTACCCGGATGACTCCCGTGAGTCCATTTCCAGATATATTGGCCGGGTTTGAAGCCAGTAAGCTGCCGCCCTGTCCGGCACGGATTACCCCGGATCCCGGATCCCTCATCTCTCGGCCCTGGCAGTGGCCCGAAATGCCGAATCCGGCTATACTCACGCGCATTTTCAGGGCGACTGCGCTGGCTGCCGATGAAGCGGGAATCTAGCCGCCAAGCCTACCGGATTTTTTAAATATTTGAGGTGACGAGAGTGAGTCATACTGACAGTTCTATTATTAAAAATATGGTGTTTATCATCGCGGCCCTGGTGGTCTTCATGATCATCATTATTATTGCCGCCAATTGGTTATCGAACGGTTCGACCAACGTCGCCGATGACTCCATGGTGCAGGAAGCGATTGAAAACCGCATTGCGCCAATCGGCCAGGTCAATACCGGCGCTGTGGCGCCTGTTGCCGCCGCAGCGGCTGGCCCCGTGGATGGCAAGGCCATCTATCAACAGGCCTGCTTTGCTTGCCACGGTACCGGCGCTGCCGGTGCACCCAAGCTTGGTGACAGTGGTGCCTGGAGTGCCCGTATCGGCCAGGGCATGGACACCCTGAACGACCATGCGATCAAGGGCTTCAAGGGAATGCCCGCTCGAGGCGGTCAGAACCTGGATGACGATTCAGTCAAGGCAGCTGTGAAATACATGGTCGACAACAGCAAATAATTATCCTTCAGAGGGATAGAAAAAAGGCCGGCATTGCCGGCCTTTTTCTTTTGTCGCAGCTAAACCACTCCGTCAACCGGCATCAATCTCATCCACGTCCATCTGGCCGCTGATGCGCCGGCGAATATGTGACCAGGTCATACCGGTTGCCAGAACGGCACTGGCAGCTACAAGGATCAGATAGGTCACGGTTCGGACCGAACCGGCAGGGATCAATCCCCAGTCCACCACCAGCCATAACAAAGTCCCAAAAAATGCGGCCGCCAGAGTAACGCCAATAGCGCCAAGAGAACGAAAAGTTGCCCTTAAATAGACCACCCAACCGATCAACAATACCACGCCAACAAAAGCTTTCAAGACACTAAAGTTCATGAAATCTTTAATGGCCCAGTGGAAATAGGAATAGCCATCGGGATTGTAAGTTGCAAACACCAGCACCAGCGCCACCAAAAAGCGAATACCGATTCCCACCCAGTTAATTTCTTTTAATGCCAAAGCTATTACCCTCCTGTTTATACCTCTGCAGCTTTATCTATATATAGTTACAAGGTCACGGCTAAATAGAAAAACACAAACCGGCCCTGTTCAATATCAATTTTCAATGTCGCTCCATGATGTATACCGTAGTCTACATAACCAGGTGTTGCACTGTCCTGATGGCATTCACTGGCATGTTGCGGTGATTCAAAATCGCGATCCCGGTCATACCAGGATAGCAGCATAACCTCGCCTAACCGATTCACTGCTTCCTGCTCCGCCAGTTGCATGGCGGCGCGATAATCCGCTAAAGGTAACTCTGGCAGCAACTCAACCACAGTCAATTGGCTTACATCTGCTTCCGCAGATAAAGAGCATGCGGCTGCCGTGGCAGACTTGTTTGTATTATCCGAGTCACTCACTGCATCGATTACGTAATTTATGTCTTACGGGTTTTCAACTACCAAATGTACCTGATTGTAAAAACTTGCATACCGATTGTGCCACCGGTCTCGCAAACAACATACCATGGTGACTGTATGGCAATGCCGCGTGTTCCTTGATTCCTTTAGAATAAGTCGCGTCCAGCCTAACTGTGCCATCATTCGGGTGTTGTAACTTTCCCAGCATGACCAGTTTACCCAGCCCAAATCCTTGCGTCCCCGCAATCATGCCGAGCTCACGAGCTGATTGCCAGCGTGGCGCATCGCCGAGCAGGCCCCTTTCAGTGGAGCGTCCCAAGAAGCGTTTCATACAATGCGATGAAGCTATTTTCTGTGCCACCTCACTGCCACGAATAGGGATACCCAGCATCACCACCCGTCCAGGTTTCTGTTGCGGATATTTATCAAACAGGTGCAACAGCACGATACCGCCCAGACTGTGTGCCACCAGATGGACCACATCGGCGGATATGGTCTGTAAATAACTATTCAGATTAACCGCGTTCTCCCTTGGCGTGCGTCTCAGGCTCTGGTAGCGAAAGTTAAAGCAATCAAAGCCGCATTGAGACAAGCGTCGTCGCAGGAGGATCATTTCCGCTCCGGTCATCCAGATACCATGAACAAAAACAACCGCCTCACGCATATCTTTGCTGGCCACTTAACAGCGGATTCCCCACACGACATAGACAGGATCCGACTCTGCCAGTTCTGCCGCATATTTATCATCCGCAGGTCTCGGAAAACCCCTCACCGACTCTGTTCCCAGATTGGTGAAGACCTGGCTTTTATCAAACAGATCCAGCACCAAGCCCATACGTTCAAAGGCATGCATCTCCTGCCAAACGGCGATCACTTTGGGTGGGAACCAGCGTTCTGAGAAAGAGATGACAAAGGGTGAGCCCGGTTTCAATACCCGCGCGACTTCGCTAAACACCTCGGCTGGTTTAACCAGGTACTCAACGGACATACTGCATATGACGACATCAAACTGCCCGGTTTCAAGTGGCAACTCAGGCTGAACATTCAGGTCATGAATCACCTGATGGCCAAGTCGTGGATTGTGTTGCATTTCTTCCATGTTCAATCCCAACCCGGTAACCGCAAGCCCGGCTACACTTTCCGGCAAGTGGGACTGCCAGCTACTCATCAGATCCAGCACCTGCATGCCCGGCTGGAGAAAACGTTCATAGATTTTAGCCAGTTGTTCTGAAGCGGTACTGTCAATATGTGGTAGCAGGCGCGTCATTGTGTAAAACGCTGAATCTGCACGCGTATCCAGCCTTGCAAAGGGATCATCGCTAAAAAAGTCAGTGTCTGTTTCGACTAAACTGGCCTGCATCCCTGGACCATTCTGGGTACACATTTGCGGCACATCTATACTGGCGCCACCATGCTCCTGTTTTGCTTCCAACTCCTTTAGTAAACGCGCTTCCAGCTTAAGAGCATAACGGGCCAGGGGATGATTAAGATCAACCAGCAGCTCATCATCATCAACCTGTAAACAGCGTAAGGGACGACGATCGCCTTCGAAGTAACTACTGATACAGCTTACCAGATTGCGCGGATAAAACCGCCCTCGCCTTGGAGTAATAACCAATCCCGCTGACACCCTGGTCTGAAATTGTGAACGCTTAATAAGCTGTATTTGATTCTGATCATAGGGCTCCACCAATTCACCGGCCACCGCCTGGTAACTGACAAGCTGACCGATTTCTGCTGTATTAAGTTGCTCACCCATGTTCCCAGGGAAATAATCTCTCCAGAAATTAATTCGATCAAAAAACCGCCGCTCGCAATGTCTTCCCCGGGGCCCTTCCCATAGCAAGCTTACCTCCACCTGGCCAATGCGTGAACTCATTGCTGTCGTAATTTCTTTTTCAATGTCTTGTTAATGGCACGCGCTACAGCGACAAATCCGAACGTAGCGGTGACAGTACTTGAAGTTCCATAGCCAAACCGACAGTCCAGCGATACGCCATGAATCCCGGGCTTCTCATGACTGACTGTGCCATCCTCCTTCGGATAAACCTGTTGCTGACTGGAAAACACACACTCCACCCCAAAGGTCCGCTTGCTATTGCGCGTAAAACCATATTCCTCCCGCAATTGACGTCGCACCTTCGCCGCCAGGGGATCATTATAAGTACGGCTCAAATCATCGACCTTGATCATGGTCGGATCACTCAGACCGCCCGCTCCACCAGTGGCGATAATTGGAATCTTGTTGCGCCGACAATGATTAATCATAGCTGCCTTGAATTTAATACTGTCAATCGCATCGATAACGTAGTCATAACCACGTTCCAGTAACGACTGCATATTCTCCATGTTGATAAAATCGTCAATCGCGTGGACCTGGCCCTGCGGATTAATTTCATGCACACGCTTCGCCATCACAGCGATTTTCTTTTCACCAAATGTAGCTGTTAGCGCATGGAGCTGGCGATTAACATTACTGTGGGCAATTTCGTCATAATCGATCAGGGTTATTTGCCCTATTCCTGAACGTGCCAGCGCCTCCACCGCCCATGAGCCCACACCACCCACACCGACTACCCCGATATGTAACTGTTTCAACAGCGCATAGGCATCATTACCATATAAACGCCGTAATCCTGCGAAACGTTCCTCGTATTCACTCATACCACATAACCTTACTGACCAACCTTTAGCGGTTCACTCGGTATACCCAGGACTTCGCAGGCATTAAGGGTTGTTTTTTCCGCCAGGCTCGATGCATCTTCCTGACGAACTTCGACTAGGGCAGCCAGTATTTCGGGAAGATACTCGGGGCTATTACGTTCGCCACGATGCTGCGAGACCACCATATCGGGAGCATCGGTTTCCAGCACAATCGCCTCAAGAGGCAAGTCATGTGCCAACTGGCGAATTTTATTGGAACGCTCATAAGTCAGTGTGCCACCAAAGCCCAGTTTAAAACCCAGGTCCAGGTATTGTTGTGCCTGCTGCATACTCCCGTTAAACGCGTGCGCAATCCCGCCTGGCACGCGAATGCGCCGCAAGGCAGCCAGGACATGATCATGCGCCTTACGGACATGCAATATCACTGGCAACCTGGCCTCACGCGCAATACGTAACTGGGCTTCAAACATTTCCCTTTGCCGTCCTGGATCCAGCTCAGCAAGGTAATAGTCCAGACCAATTTCCCCAACTGCCAGGGGGCTTTCTGTCGCCAGTATATCTTCCAGTGCCGCCAGGTCTTCATCAGTATGGGATTCAATAAATACCGGATGTAGCCCCAATGCTGGAAATAAAGCCGGCTCCTGATGGCATAACTCCAGTAATTTTCCCCATCCTGCCGCATGGATTGCCGGGACTACGATTCGGGTAATTCCCGCAGCATGGCACCGTTCCAATATGGCGGAACGATCAGCATCGAAATCATCAACATCAAGATGGCAATGGGTATCTATTAACTTCATATTGCAGAGTATAAAACACCAGTAGGCCATGAACAGACACACGGCATGATATAATTATTTTTATATTCCAGCTGTTACCATTATTATCATGTCCCGTTACCGCCCACCACAACCCAAGGCTTCACCCTACATTACCCGGGATGGTTATGTTGTATTACAACAGGAAGAAACAACACTCTGGCAACGTCGCAAACTGGTCACCAAAGCTGTCACTGCCGCTGCTGCCGAAGGCGATCGTTCGGAAAACGCTGAATATATTTATCGCAAGAAAGAACTGCGAGAAATCGACCGACGCATACGGTATCTACAGAAACGACTGCCCGATCTGAAAATAGTCGACACCATACCGGACAATCCCCGGCAGGTATTCTTTGGCGCCTGGATCACCTTACAAGACGAGCAAGATGAGGAACATACTTATCGGATCGTCGGCCCCGATGAGTTCGATAGCAGGAAAGAATATATCAGTATGGACTCGCCTATGGCGCGAACATTAATAAAGAAAGAAATTGGTGATGAAGTATTGGTGGAAACACCCAAAGGCGTAATACATTACCGGATCATGGATGTTCGGTATGACAAATAACACTTAATTTAACAGCCCACTTCTATTGTTTTAAATAATGCCAAGGCTAGCAGTAATCAGATATACCGCGCTGACAAGCACCAGTCCGCCGCCCCAGACAGTTAACCATAATTGGCGACCCCGCCATCCAGGCACAAACAGGCTCACCCCAATTAATAGCCCCAGCACCACCGCAAATACAAGCACTCCCCCACTTATCGGAGGACCCGATTGATGCAGTTCTTCTCCAATACGATACCACATAGATATTTTCCAGGATGGCCCAGCGCACTATAAAACTATGACTCACGCGAAACACGATTATTCATCCATCACAACTGTACAGACAACACGCCGCTCTTTACGCGGCCCATCAAATTCACAGAAGAAAATATTTTGCCAGGTGGACAACCCCAGTTCTCCATCGATAAGCGGTATGGTTTCCGAAGGCCCAACCAGGCCTGATTTCAAATGTGCGTCACCATTGCCATCCTGTGCATCATGTAGCCAGACACCTTGCGGGATCAGTTGACGTAATAGATTCACTACATCCGTTTGCACACTTTCATCCCAGTTTTCCTGAATCATAATTGCTCCGGTGGCACCCTGGCCATAGACACTCACCACGCCATTCTGTATGCCGCTTCGCGCAACCACATCTTTTACCAGAGTGGTGATATCTATTAATGCTTCCCGTTGCTGTGTTTGAAAGGTGATTGTTTCACGCATCTTGCTGATTTCCTTGGTCAGTACAGTTCCAAAAAGCCTGATTTGGGTCCTATTAAATTCTATACCAAATCAACTCAGAAACCTTGCCCAGGATTTGCATCCATACTGAGGCGGATTATGCTTTATAAATAGTTACTGATATCCAATGGAAAATGAGCATAGACATGGGTGGAATACTATTTGATATGGACGGCGTTCTCTATCAGGGCGACCGGCCCATTGTGGGAGCCGCTGAGGTAATCCAATGGTGCCAGCAAGATAATATCCCTTTTTTGTTTCTGACCAACACCACCTCGCGTCCACGCTCTGCTCTGCTGGAAAAACTGAGAAGTTTTGGGATTGCTGTCACGGCTGAACAAATCCTGACACCGGCGGTGGCAGCCAGTCACTGGCTACAAAACCATTGCCATGGGCCAATTGCCCTGTTCGTTCCGCAAGCAACCCAGGAAGAATTTCAATCTCTCGATACCGTAGACTGGCACTCTGCTGATGTTGTCGGTGCCATTGTGATTGGTGATCTGGGTACAGGCTGGGAATTTAACAATCTCAATGCTGCATTTCGATTGTTAATGAAATCGCCACAAAGCCACCTGGTAGCACTCGGACTCACCCGTTACTGGCAGGCACAGGATGGGCTGCGTCTGGATAGCGGACCATTCGTCAAGGCACTGGAATATGCCATGGGGCGGGAAGCTGTCGTCTTGGGTAAACCAGCCAGGCTATTCTTTGAAACTGCCTTACAGCTTCTCGGCCTTGCCGCGAACGAAACGATAATGATCGGCGATGATATTCATAGTGATATCGATGCAGCGCAACAATGCGCTATACCTGGAATTCAGGTGCGCACGGGAAAATTCCGTTCCGATGATCTGGAACAGGGAATCACTCCCATGCCATTCTAGACTCGATTGCTGATTTGCCAGCCTGGTGGCAAACCTGGTAACCGTCTACTCTTGATTCAGGCCAGCCATTGAACCAGGCCGACGATTAATACCGCAATTGCGACACATAACGTGCACGCAATTATCAATTTGACAGCCTGTGGCATTGCCCTGAGTTTCTGCAACATTGCGCCATGAACCTCCTGCTGTCAGAGGGGCAACTTATTCACTTGCCACCGCTGCCACCAGTGCCAGGTCTCCAAACTTGACGGAATCAATATCGAATTTTTTCACGGCTGCAGCCATTCGGGTTAATGCGGCAGCCATGGTCATCGGCGGGGTAGTGTCCCCTTTCTTGGCACGATGGAAACGTACTGGATTAATTCGTGCCACGACATAGCTGCGCAGATAGGGTGACTTAAAGCCGCGCTGCTGTAGTCCTTCTATAATCTTTTTAACCCTGGCCTCGATTTCCAGCAACCTGGCGGCATAATTCTCACGCTCCCGCAGGCTGACACGTAAGGTCCGATCACTAAACCGATCGACTTTCCTCAGAAATGGACTGTATGCTCCGCCAGCAAAGCGTTTGTTCTGAAGATAAATAATACCCAGCGTTAAGAGTTCTGGTGCTTCAAACTCGCTCTCATACTGCGATTCCTTTCCCCGGGGCCTGCTCTCAGCCAGGGAACGCGCCATGCGAATGACTTCCAGGCTACGATCCTTGAGGTTATGCGCCTTTTCAGTGTTTAAAGCCAGGATCCGAAATGCCAGATCTTCATCCGGTGAAACCAGGGCGGTAATCTGATGCAGCCCCAGTACCTTTGCCGCTGCCAACCGATGTCGTCCATTTGGCGTCCATAAACGACCGTCGTCACCGCGCACCACGATCAATGGATCCAGAAACGAACCACTTTCTTCAATTTTCTGTGCCAGGCGTTTGGTATGGGTGGGTGATAGATCCCGCTGGAATGGGGTAGGTTGCACCGCTTTGAGCGGCAATGCCGCAAGCAACACAGGCCTGCCTGATAGCGGCTCACGATAGCCACCAATTGCCGCACCACCAACCGCCTCGACCTCATCAACCAGGTTCGTCAATTCCGGCACGTCAATATTTAATACCATTTCAGCCGCTTTCAGACCACGTTTATCCTTACGGGGTCGTAACTTGCCAACCTTTTTCTTACGCGTGGTTTTCTTCGCCGTCTTTTTAGCGGCAACTTTCTTTTTGGCTTTTTTCTTGGTTTTCTTTTTTGCTGCCATAATGATTCGTACCCAAAGTTATCGTTACACTATTTATATACTGCCTGCATCGCTAATGCCAACGAATAACATCGCAACACCGCGGAAACTGCTAAATAAGTAAAGATAATAAAAAACGCACCCTGTTGGGTGCGCTTCGATAACATGCATGTATGCATGTATTACTTATTCCAGAAAGATGTCCTTGTAACCCGCATAAACAGTACCCAGAAAAACCGGAGCCAGTATCAACCAACCCAGGCCCAGGGGTATGGTTGCGACAATCATACCCCTG
>JAHEIJ010000181.1 GCA_024639445.1 Gammaproteobacteria bacterium | reverse complement strand
TAGCAGGCATGGTTTTCTTTGCTTTTGCTTTCATTGCATATAAATCACAGCGAGCGCTGACGGCTGTTTTAGTTGGGATAGGATGTATTTTGCATGCCGTCTATGACGCATTTCATGATTTGCTATTTACAAATGCGGGTACTCCTGGTTGGTGGACTGAATTTTGTGGTTCTATAGACTTAATTTTGGGTGTGTATTTAATCTACTTAGCTTTAACAATACGAAGCAAGGCGCAAAACCAGGACGCACAAAGAATTCACGCCGGTTAGCTTCAACACTATGTGGACAATGTGGTACCGGATCCGCCCGACGATGCGGGAGCTGCGAGTGGAGCGGGGGGAAGAGGAATAAGATGGATCTTCTTGGAATAGTGATCAAGAACACCAACATTTGACGATATTAAGCTCAGATTGTGATGCAATTAATGTAACGCTTTTCTATTATTAGTAAATGCCCCACGAAACTCATGTCGATGTAGAATTCGAACTTGTAAGAGTAATTTACCATGGCGTTGTAACCGTCGAAGAACGGGAAGATGTACGCGTGGAGACTGCGCGCCTGGTAAGTGACTACAAGCTCAAATGTATTCTGGTTGATATGAGGCAGTGTGAGATGTGTTTATCCACGATTGATATCTTCCACTTTGGACAAACATTTGATGAAGTGAATTTGCCGCCAAATTTGAAAATTTGCGGCATTATTCTACCTGATGATGAAGATGACAAATTATTAGAAACGGTTGCGTTAAGCCGGGGAACGAACCTTCGGTATTTTACCGAATATGAAAAAGCACTCAAATGGTTGGATCTTGAATAGTACATATTAAGTAGTAGTTCCGCTCAAGCCGAAAGATGTGATCAGACAATAAATCTATTTATTGATCCGGTGATTCTTTTTTGGCAAGAGTCGTGAGATGATGTTACCCATGAAACGTTCTACCGAAGAAATTATAACAATAACGCTGTCTGCCTCAGGTGCCCTGGCAATTATCCCGTTCGCTGTGATTCGATTTTTCCGTGGCGAGCTGCTTATGGGATGTATCGATATTTTTCTTATTTTAGGTATTAGTTCGATTGGTCTGTTTGTCTGGTGGACGCGGCAAGTTCGGATTCCAGGCATGGTTCTTACAATTTTTATTCTGAGCGGTCTGGTCATCATCATTTATGTGGGTGGTGCTTCGTTGGTACATTGGGCTTACCCGACCATGGTGGCAGCATTTTTCCTGGTAAAACCCCGCGAGGCAACCGCGTTTAACCTGCTGGTAATGGTCCTGTTAATTCCCGCCCTGGTACAGGAAATATCGCGCCTGGAACTGGTAATTATCCTGGCGACCCTGATTTTGAATAACGTATTTGCTTATGTATTTGCCGCCCGAATGAGTGAGCACCGGCAACACCTTTCTTTCCTCGCCGAGCGCGATCCCCTGACGGGAATTGGAAATCGTCGAGCGTTGAATGCCAGTCTAGAAGACATTATTGTGCGACAGCAAAGCCAAAACATTACCGCGTCACTGTTGGTTCTGGATCTCGATCACTTCAAGGATGTTAATGATAACTATGGCCATGGTAAAGGCGATCAGATTCTCATTAAGGTTACCGAGATTGTCAGTTCAAAGGTTCGGGTCGCAGATGATTTGTACCGCCTGGGTGGTGAAGAATTTGTTGTGGTTGCCTTGGGCGCTTCCCGCGAGGCTGCTTCAAATCTCGCAGAGCAACTACGTAGTTCCGTAGAAACCACTGAGTTGCTCTCGGAACGACCGGTTACGATTTCTCTAGGGGTTGCCGAAATCAAGCGAGGCGAGAGTCCTGAAGATTGGCTACATCGAGCCGATGCGGCGCTGTATGAGGCCAAGCGTACTGGACGCAACCGGGTCTGCCTGGCTAATTAATGAATAGATTAAGAAGGACATTTTGCTCTTAATTTGTTTCTAGTATCTGGTATTCCGATCGCGTCGACAATGTCTGGCGCAATTTCTGTAAGAACGCTCTTTCAATGTATTTTTCTCTGTAATTTCCAATAGGCCGAAATTTTCGTCAGAATTGATAAATATACAAAAGTGTCGAGTATTGGCTAGCGCTTGTCTTTATTTAATTGTAGGCTTGCCCGAGGATTTGGCAGCTGTTTCCTTCGTTCGGAGCAGGAGGCTGATAGAATACGGCCCCCATATATACCCCCATAATTTGACCGACGGAACCATATCTATTGGGTGACGTTAAATAATAAGGAGCATAAAAATGAACAGATTGCGATTTTGTGTTGCGCTTGTTTTGTCTGTCTTAATTTCAACACAGGCATACGCGGAAGCTGACTACGGCAATGCCATCAAAGTCTTCAGGGATTCACCTGTAGTACAGCCATACTTCAAGGATTCCTACGGTTATGCTATCTTCCCGACCGTCGGTAAAGGCGGGATTGGTATTGGCGGCGCACACGGAAAAGGTAAAGTATACCGAGGTGGCAAGGTGTCAGGAGACACTTCAATGACCCAGTTGAGCATTGGCTGGCAGCTCGGTGGCCAGGCCTACAGTCAGATTATTTTCTTTCAGGACAAACGCTCCTATAACGAATTTACCAGTGGTAATTTTGAGTTTGGCGCGCAGGCCAGTGCCGTCGCGATTACCGCAGGGGCCCAGGCGCAAGCAGGGACCGGCGGTGCAACTGCTAGCGCTTCACCGGGCGGTTCCGCTGGCGCACAAGCAAAAACAAATTATCATAAAGGCATGGCAGTTTTTACCCGAGCCAAGGGCGGTTTAATGTATGAAGCCGCGATAGGCGGACAGAAATTCAGTTTTAAACCAGTGGGTAAGAAATAATTTAATTACCGGAATAATTGCATCTTACCTTCCCTTCTCCCTATTAATGGGGGAAGGGGATAATTAACTCCGCTGAAGATGGACTCTTTCGGGCTAGTGCCGGTCCAGCGGGCAAAATGCACGGGTAAAGTGTGTAGCATCGTGACAAGCCATGCACTCTTGGACAATATAATTCCAACGGGATTAGTTAAATCGTGCGGGGCGCTGCGGCGTCCCGTCTGATATATAAGAAAAAGGCGCTGAAGAATTATAAATTATTGGTATATACTAAATAGTGTGTGAATTTCCAGACAATAATACTAGAACCAAAGGCGCAACCCGGAATGAAATATCCAGGTTTTTTTAGTAACTTCCGACACACCTTGCTGTTGGGGGTAGTGGTCATCGCCAGCAGTTGTGCCTCTTTGCCTGAAGACGTACAACGGACCGAATCCCATGCCCTGCAGAATACGGAAAACACAAAGATGGGGCGCGGGATCGCACCCTACCTGAAACGCCACCCAGGGAAATCCGGCTTTCATGTTCTGCAGACGGGTCTGGATGCATTCACTGCCCGTATTGTATTGATTGAAAAAGCAGAAAAATCACTGGATGTACAATATTATATCTGGCATGACGACCTGACAGGCAGAGTATTGCATAACCGGCTTTTGCATGCGGCGGATCGGGGTGTACGAGTTCGTTTGTTGCTGGATGATCTGGATACAGCCGGTAAGGAGCAGACATTACATATCCTGGATGCCCACCCAAATATTGAAATCCGGCTATTTAACCCCTTTGCCAACCGCACCATGGATTTTGTCACTGACCTCAGCCGGGTCAATCATCGCATGCATAATAAATCACTGACGGCGGATAACCAGGCGACCATTATTGGTGGACGCAATATCGGTGATGAGTATTTTGATGCCGCAGAAGATGTGGCGTTTAGTGATCTGGATGTCGTTGGTTTTGGTCCGGTGGTAAAAAAAGTTTCGAGTGCCTTCGACCTGTACTGGAACAGTCAGTGGGTGTATCCCTTGTCGGCCTTCCCCCTTGAAGAGCCTATTAAACAAAGTGATATCGTGGCATTCAGGCAGCAGTCCGATCAGTTTTTTGAAGATGCGCGTCAATCCAGCTATGCAGCCGCTTTGAGAGAAAACGAGTTTGCCCAACTTATCAAACGAAACGGTCAATTAGATGTAACCTGGGGCAGGTGGTTCCTGGTTTATGATGATCCGAGCAAGGTGGAAGCGGACGAAGTTAGCGCGGAAACCCATCTGGGTCCAAAACTCCGCGAGGCCATAGATAAATCCCAAAAAGAGGTAATCATCGTTTCACCTTATTTTGTGCCCGGTAAAGAAATTACTGCATATTTAAATCAGTTGGTCAAAAAAGGTATACGCGTACGTATTCTGACCAATTCCCTGGCTGCCAATGATGTGTCCATCGTACATGCCGGATATATGCGTTACCGCGAAGACCTGGTGAAAGGCGGGGTCGAGTTGTATGAATACAAACGCACTTTCAGCAAGGAAGAAATGAAACAGAAAAAGAAGAATAAAAAGAAAAACAAATGGACCGGTTCATCGCACGCCAGTTTACATGCTAAAAGTTTTACCTTTGACGAGCGTTATTTGTTTATTGGTTCGTTCAATCTCGATGCCCGTTCGATAGCTTTGAATACGGAAATGGGTGTCTTTTTTGAGAGTCCAGATCATGCCAAGATGATGTCTAAAGCTTTTGATGAAAAGGGGCTTATCAAGGCCTACCGGGTAGAACTGAAAGATGATCAACTGGAGTGGAACACCCTGGAGAACGGTAAAAAGGTTAGCTATGATGTCGAGCCGGATACGAGTTGGTGGAAACGCTTCACCACCGGGTTTCTTTCAGTCTTTGTGGTAGAAAGTCAGTTGTAATATATTCTATAGATTTGAGAACATATCCAGTCTATCTGCTTTGCTGCCCCTCACACTAAAAACTCCTTATTATTACAGACCTCTGTTTTGCTGATATGCAGGTAAAGCCTTATATATCAGTCACTTGCGCCATATAGTGGAGATTCAAGTCTTAATCAGGTTACAGGCAGATTAACCACATAGATTGCACTTCTACTCTGGGTAAGGATGTGCCAATACCTTTATTAAATATTAATAAGTTAAGTGATTCACGACATAAGCTAAGAGTAGGATTTAATTCAACGCTCGGCTCAACTAATATTGGTTAAGCACTGCTACACACAGGAGGTGGTTCATGTCAGTTAAACCATTCATCGGAATCGTTACGCTAGCATTTTTAGTCACTGGTGCTGTATTTGCCCGTACGCCTTCGCCCGAAGGTGCATACGTTTATATTATCTCGCCGGCGCATGGCGAGGTGGTGAATAATCCAGTGACAGTCAGGTTCGGCCTGATAGGTATGGGGGTCGCACCGGCCGGCATTGATAAATCCGGCACCGGGCATCATCATTTACTTATTGAC
>JAHEIJ010000010.1:16629-17014 GCA_024639445.1 Gammaproteobacteria bacterium | reverse complement strand
CATATACCGAGGCAGCGCGTGGAGTAGCTCTCGATCCACAGACTCGCCAGCTGCTGCTCAGCGGTGATGAGGTGGCAATAAAGGCACGTGAGAGTGAACTGGTACAGCTCTTTCCCTGGGTCATCCGTGTCCGTTTGTTACCCGTCGGGATACGTAATCCTGACAAATCAACCAAACCTCATATCAGCTTTGCTTGTATCGAAATGCTACATGAGGCGGAGACAAGTCTGCAAGCGCCGCTAGTAGAAGTCCATGTCATCAACACGCCCCAACAGCACGTGGATATTCTGCACCCGATTCTGTCGGCCAATGGTAAGGCAGCAGTGGGACATTTACAGGTAACATTGCAAGTTGAGGTATTGAATCAATGGCTGACAACGTTACA
>JAHEIJ010000010.1:0-16619 GCA_024639445.1 Gammaproteobacteria bacterium | reverse complement strand
GCCAGAAGGTTATTTAAGCCTGACACAGTTCGTTGAAAGCCGGCCTACGGTGTTGTTGGCTGAAATGGGCGATAAATCCACGAGCAGCAGTAGTCGAGCAGCGGAAGTCCCGGTAACGGGAACTCATTGGCACCTCAATCTATGGTTGCCCGGCGACACATCAATTGGGGTCTTCAATACCAATTTTATTTTAACGTTTACTGTTGGCGCTTTAATGAGCTTCCTGTTGGTAATGCTGTTATGGCGTTCCGTTAGTCGCACAATCAGCAATGATGTGGAAAGCCTCATGCAGCTTATTGTTGAGGAATTGCGTGACCACAAGGCGCATCAACATTATTTTCGACTGCAAGAATTTGAAGAGGGGGCCAGAAACGTCGGTAATCTTTCAGCCTCGCATACCATGGAGCGTGAACGAGATTCGAATGTAGCGACCATGACTATGGCGGATCTCAAGCTCGATCCGAGTATGGAGACCATTAAGGATGAGGAACTGTTGTCAGTGGAAGAGCTAGATGATAGCGGTACCTTTAAGAAAAATTTTCGACAACAGGCTGTGAGCAAAGCGGCGCAGGCTCCTCAAAAGCCTGCGAATAAATCTCAAGCCGCGGTAGTGACACCAAAACAAACAGCCGCCGTCCCCCCCGCGACGCCGCCAGCAGAAATTTTTAAAGCCTATGATATCCGCGGTATCGTGGGTCGGACCCTGACAGCACAACATATGCTGCTCATTGGTCAGGCCTTGGGGAGTGAGGCAGTGTCACGCGGTTTAACAACCATTGCCTTTGCCCGCGATGGGCGTCTCTCCGGGCCGGAATTGGGGCAGGCTTTGGTTAAAGGTTTGTTGGCAACCGGAATCAACGTACTTGATGTTGGTATGGTGCCGACACCAGTTCTGTATTTTGCCGCTGCTGAACTCGCTAAGGGTAGCGGTGTGATGCTGACCGGCAGTCATAATCCCTCTGACTACAATGGTGTCAAGATGGTTTTGGGCGATGAAACGCTGGCAAATGAGAGTATTCAGGCCCTTAAAACACGTATCGATAATAAAGATTTTGTTAAGGGTAGTGGCAAATACCAAACGAACCCATTGAGCGATCAATATATCAAGCGCGTTGCGGCTGATATCAAGTTGGCGCGCGGACTCAAAATCGTGGTGGATAGTGGCAATGGTGTGGCCGGTGGGCTGGCGCCCAAATTGTATCGCACCCTCGGTTGTGAAGTGGTTGAGCTTTACAGCGAGGTAGATGGCAGTTTTCCCAATCATCATCCTGATCCCAGTCAACCGAAAAACCTGCGTGACTTAATTGAAATGGTCCGGAGTACTAATGCTGACATTGGGCTGGCATTTGACGGTGACGGGGATCGGCTTGGAGTAGTGAGTCCCGATGGTGGTGTGATATGGCCAGACCGCCTGATGATTTTATTTGCGGCTGATGTCCTGTCTCGTAACCCCAGTGCGCAGATCATTTTTGATATCAAGTGCAGTAATAATCTTACCCGCGCTATCTGGGAGAAAGGTGGCGAACCGGTAATGTGGAAGACCGGGCACTCACTCATTAAAGCCAAAATGAAACAATCAGGAGCCCTGTTGGCCGGAGAAATGAGTGGTCATATCTTCTTTAAGGAACGTTGGTATGGGTTCGATGATGCCCTGTACGCAGGAGCCCGCTTGCTGGAGATCATTGCCGCAGATGATCGTAAGCCGCAGCAGATATTTGCCAGCCTGCCCGATGCGGTAAACACCCCGGAACTCCGGGTTGATATGCGGGAAGGTGAACAGCAACGGATTATGGATGAATTGATGGACCGAGCCGATTTCCCCGGTGCGAATGTGATCATGATAGATGGTATTCGGGCTGACTTTGAAAATGGATGGGGCTTGGTGAGAGCGTCGAATACCACGCCAAGCTTGATCCTGCGTTTCGAAGGAAAAGACAAGCAGGCCTTGGTAGAGATCCAGGAGAAGTTCCGGGCAATGATGTTGGAGGTTGATCCCAATCTGCAATTGCCATTCTGAACATGTAGTATCATGCTCAGAATTACTAGTCCATGAGCTGTCGTTACTATGCCGATAAAACCTTCTGCTGCCCATAATATTGCCAAGGTTCTCGCCGAGGCATTGCCCTATATTCAGCGTTTCCATGGCAAGACCATGGTCATTAAATATGGTGGAAACGCCATGGTTGATGAAAAACTGAAACGGGGTTTTGCCCGGGATATTGTCTTGATGAAACTGGTTGGGATGAATCCCGTTGTTGTCCATGGTGGTGGTCCTCAGATCGGCAGCGTGCTGGAACAGGTCGGTAAGAAAACCCATTTTGTTGATGGCATGCGTGTTACCGACTCTGAAACCATGGACGTGGTGGAAATGGTACTGGGGGGACTGGTTAACAAGGAAATCGTAAACCTTATTAACCAGCATGGTGGTCATGCGGTAGGACTAACGGGCAAGGACGGGGATTTGATCCATGCCCGCAAATTGACATTCCAGCGCCACAACCCGGAAATGAATGCGCCCGAGATCGTGGATATCGGCCATGTAGGCGAGGTAGCGAGTATTGATCCGTCAATCATTAATATGTTGGTTAAGGGTAACTTTATCCCGGTGATTGCGCCGATTGGGGTGGGGAAAGATGGGCAGTCCTACAATATCAATGCTGATCTGGTAGCAGGTAAACTGGCTATGACCTTGCAGGCGGAAAAATTGATATTGCTGACCAATACTGCTGGGGTGCTGGATAAGGAAGATAATTTACTCACCGGCTTAAAGGCAAACCGGGTGGAAGAACTGATCAAAGATGGCACTATTCATGGCGGTATGTTGCCGAAGATTAATTGTGCCCTTGATGCTGTGCATAGCGGCGTGAACTCCGTCCAGATCATCGATGGGCGGGTCGAACATGCTGTATTGTTGGAAGTACTGACTGACGCTGGTGTCGGTACTCTTATCAAACGTTAAGCCTATGAATGAAACGGGCAAGAAGACGCCACGTCGTCAGCAAATTCTTGAGACCCTTGCGCAGGAGCTGGAGAAGAGTCCCGGTGAGCGGATCACGACTGCCGGGTTGGCTCGGGCGGTGGGTGTCTCTGAAGCGGCGTTATATCGCCATTTTCCCAGTAAAGCCAAGATGTTCGAGGCCTTGATCGAGTTTATTGAGGACTCTGTTTTCGGACTTACCAATCGTATCCTGGAAGAAGAGCAAAACTGTACGTCGCGCTGCGAAAAGATATTGATGTTGGTTTTGGGGTTTGCCGAACGCAATCCTGGTTTGAGCCGGCTTTTGGTAGGAGATGTGCTGGTAGGTGAGACAGAGCGTTTGCGGATGCGCATTGGCCAGTTTTACGAACGTCTGGAAACCCAGTTCAAGCAAGTTCTGCGTGAAGGAGAAATGAATGGGGAATTGGTTGTAAGCTTACCGGTTACCCCAACGGCGAACCTGTTACTTTCCGTGGCTGAAGGACGTATTAATCAATTCGTGCGCAGTGGCTATCGGCGCAGCCCATTAGAGATGTGGCAAGATCAGTGGCAATTACTACTTGAGGTTTTGATACAGGAGTAGCCGCTTACATTTTAGCTGAGTTGGTTGGTATTATGCCTTTCAGTTCTCGAAAGCGTTCGAGGTCGGCTTCGTATTGAAGATTAAGCGCCTTAATCTCTTCCTGTTTCTTGGCAATAAATTTGTCGTTGTCCTGGATTTGTCTCTTTAAGCTGTTTATGTCATTGATTATTTTTTCCGGCATGACTTCACTCGAACGCTCATAACTGGCCGCTTTTTTCTCCATGGCTTCCAATTTCTGTTCCAGACTGCGGGTGCCTGTGTTGGTAATATCAACTACGCCTTTGACGACCTCTATTTTGTCGTCATACGAGATTTTTAAATCACGCTCTGTGGTGAAGGTGTTGAGCAGAATAGTGTCGCGCAGACGTGCTTCTTCCTGGCGTTTTAATTCCTCCTGTTTGAGCTTGGCGAGGCGAGCGTCTTCTTCCAATTGTTCCTTGGTCTTAGCGGCTTCCTTTACGCCTATTTGGATACCACGCTCATTCATAATCTCAATGCGTTGCTGGGAGTATTCCGGTGGGACAGAGTACCCACACTCGCGAACTCCATCCTTGTTAGTCCAGCACTTTATCGTACTGGCCAAGGTATGGGGTGCAGTGATTAACAAACCGACCAAAATAATAATACCTGCCGGGTTGTGTAAGTTATGCGCTTTCATTATGTGATGCAATCGAGTTAAATAAGGTTTCATTAAACGAATTTCTCCCTAATTTATGTATGAATATATCCTTTTATTCATTGTTTCCTTGATAGCGAACACATTTTCAGCCTTTGCCGGAGGGGGAGCAGGGCTGCTGCAATTGCCAGCGCTGATATTCCTGGGTTTACCATTTAGTGTGGCACTGGCGACACATAAACTGGCAAGTGTTGCGTTGGGTATCGGCGCCACCGCTCGCCACTTTAGGGAAAGATCCCTGGACTGGCGATTCTCCCTGGTTATTTTGGGGTCAGGTTTGCCGGGCGTCGTAGTTGGCGCCAGTCTGATTTTACGGGTTCCCGACCGCGCGGCTGAGTTGTCCCTGGGGTTTTTGACAATGGGATTGGGAATTTATTCCATGCTCAAGCCGAATCTTGGGCAATGGGCGGAGGCAACACATCGTGATGCCTCAGGTTACCTGATTGGCGGGCTGATTCTCTTCGGCATCGGAGTCCTGAATGGCTCACTGACCTCCGGTACCGGCCTGTTTGTCACCCTCTGGCTGGTACAGTGGTTTGGGCTAGACTACAAGCGGGCGGTGGCTTACACCCTGGTGCTGGTGGGGCTGTTCTGGAACGGCATTGGCGCGTTAACCCTGGGCTTGCAAGGGACCATCCGCTGGGACTGGATTCCGGTGTTGCTGGTTGCGTCCATGCTGGGCGGTTATATTGGTGCGCATTACTCCATCATGAAGGGGAACCGCTGGATCAAACGGGTCTATGAAATAGTGACCTTTCTGGTTGGATTAAAGCTGATAATTGGCTAGTCAAATGCCGTACTTTTCACGATAGGCCTTTACCGTGGCCAGATTGGTCTGCATGTCGGGCTGTTGTTCCAGGTAGGTGATCAGGTTTTCCAACGTGATGATACTCAGTACCGGTATTCCGTATTGTTGTTCTACTTCCTGAATGGCGGATAGCTCACCACGGCCTTTTTCCTGACGATCCAGCGCAATTAACACACCGGCAGGTTTTGCGCCGGCAGCGTCGATAATTTGCATGGATTCGCGAATGGCGGTTCCGGCGGTGATGACGTCATCGATGATGAGAATGCGGCCCTGCAGCGGCGAGCCGACAATATTGCCGCCTTCACCATGGACTTTGGCTTCCTTGCGATTGAAGCTATAGGGCACGTCCAGCTGGTGATGATCGGCCAGGGCCACGCTACAAGCCGCGGCGAGCGGAATACCCTTGTAAGCCGGGCCAAATAACACGTCAAACTTCAGACCGCTCTCGATAATGGTCTCAGCATAATACTGCCCCAGGCGAGCTAGGGCCGAACCGGTATTGAACAGGCCAGCGTTAAAAAAATAGGGGCTGACACGCCCGGACTTGAGAGTAAATTCACCAAACCGCAGTACCTCACGGGAGAGGGCGAATTCGATAAAGGCTTTCTGGTAATCGTGCATGGGTCTGTACTGCGGGTCGTGAACGAGGCGTGTATGATACACACTTTTTGAGCAATCCGGATATTTCCTATGCGAGTCATTACCGCGAACGTTAACGGCATTCGTGCTGCCGCCAAGAAAGGTTTTTTTGACTGGCTCAAACGCCAACGTGCCGATGTGGTTTGCCTGCAAGAGACCAAGGCGCAAGAGCACCAGCTTGAAGACAGCCTGTTTTATCCCGAGGGATATCACTGTTATTACTTTGACGCAGAGAAGAAAGGTTACAGTGGGGTGGCGATATATAGTCGCAAGGAACCGGATCAGATTATAACCGGCCTGGGTTGGGACCATGTGGATAACGAAGGCCGGTATATACAAATTGATATTGGCAAGCTCAGTATTGCCTCATTTTATCTACCATCCGGTTCCTCCAGTGAAGAACGGCAGGTCAACAAACTGAAGTTTATGGATGAGGTGTTGAAAGACTTTAAGGTTATGCGTCGTAAGCATCGTGATTACATTATCTGTGGTGATTTCAATATTGTGCACAAGGAAATTGATATCAAGAACTGGAAAAGCAACCAGAAAAACTCTGGTTGCACACCGGAAGAACGTGCCTGGCTGGATAGACTGTATGATCAGGTTGGCTTTGTTGATGCTTTTCGTGTCACTAACAAGAAGCCCGAGCAATATACCTGGTGGTCAAATCGGGGAAATGCGCGTGCCAATAACGTTGGGTGGCGTATTGATTATCAGATTGTCACGCCTGGGCTCAAGGACAAGATTAAAAAAGCTGCAATATATAAAGAGAAATGGTTTTCTGATCACGCGCCACTGACAATTGATTATGAACTGGAGTTATAAATCAGGACCTCAGGTGTCGCGGTTGATTATTTGCGTTCCTTAATTCTAATGTCCTCATGACTACGGGCCTTTATGCTCCGGGTTCTGGCTTTCTGCTATTTCCTGCAGAGACTGTTCGTTATTACAACAGCCTATTCCATCCGGATTAATCTTATTTTCTGATAATGCATCATCATATTCTTTTCTGTATTTACTCTGTTCGCAAAGCCTCAATGGGGTCTAGCCTGGCCGCCCGGCGGGCAGGGAGTACTCCGGCAGCAAGCCCAATGACCACGGCAATCGCCTCGGCAAGAACAACAAAGACCCAGGGGGTGTGAACCGGCAAGGCGGGCAGAGCGAGGTGCAGCAACTGCGCCAGGCCAATACCTAGTCCCAGTCCCGCTAAACCACCAATCGCAGCCAGTACGATGGCCTCACCCAGGAATAGACTTAATACCTGACTTTGACGTGCTCCCAGTGCACGGATCAAGCCGATTTCATTGATACGTTCGTTGACCGCAATGGTCATAATGGTGACGATACCAATTGCGCCAACCAGTAATGAAATGCTTCCAATCGCACCGACGGCAAATGTCAGCACATTCAGGATAGAACCCAGCACCTCAAGCATCTGCTGCTGGGTGGTAATGGTAAAGTCTTCACGCCCATGACGCGCAATCAAGCTGCGCTTAATACTCGCCACCACCCTGTCGATATTGGCATCTTCCTGATAGAGCACATCGACCTCGAATAAACTATTACGGTTGAACAGTTCCATGCCACGCGCGGTCGGAATATATACCGTGTCGTCCATGTCAAATCCCAGTATCGTTCCCTTTGACTCCATTACGCCAATAACACGATAGCGATTACCACCAATACCAATACGTTGCCCCAGTGGGTTGCGGCTGCCAAATAGTTCATCACGGGTTTTACTTCCCAATACGGCAAAAGCCCGTGGCGCGGTGGGATCATCATCCGGTAGGAAGCGACCGGATTTAACTTGCATACTGAATGCTTCCGGCCAGTCGGATCCCGCACCATATATTGTGGTACGTCGTCGCCGGTTGCCGGCTTCCACTTCACCGTTGCCTTGAACGATCGGTACAACGGCCTTGACGTTAGGTAAGCGCTTTAGAGCGACTGCATCCTCAATGGTCAGCGGTCGTTCTGTCCCAAATACTCCCATACTGGAGCCGTGCGTCGTAGTCCGACCGGGATTGATGGCAATAAGATTAGTACCAAACTGGGTGAATTCGGCTAGTACAAATTTATGTATCCCTTCGCCGATTGACGTAAGCAGTACTACGGCGGTAATCCCTACCGCAATACCAAGCATGGTAAGAAAGCTGCGCATTCGATGTGCTGTCAAAGAAGAACCGGTAAGGTGCAGAAAATCGCGCAGCAACATGTCACTACCTCCCCGAGAGGGCCGTTACCGGATCAAGTTTCGCGGCACGTCGTGCCGGTAACAGACTGAACAGCAGACCGGTAAGCAGTGCGACTAATATGGCCGTCGCGATCGCCCAGGCTGGGGCATAGGCAGGAAACAGGGGGAAGGCGTGACGAATCAGCATGCTGCCCAGTTGGCCAACAATCAAGCCGGCCGTTGCACCGAGGGCGGATAACAACAGGGCTTCGACCAGGATCAGGATAACGATTTGTCGTTGCGCGGCCCCTAGCGCTTTGAGTAGACCAATTTCAGCTGTCCGTTGTGAGACAGCTATCAGCATGACATTCATGATCATGATACCGGCGACGAACAGACTGATCGCTGCAATTCCTCCGACGGCATAGGTCAGGGCGCCGAGAATACGATCAAATGTCGCCAACACTGCATCCTGGGTAACGACCGTGACATCTTTCTCGCCCTGATGCCTTTTTTGCAGGGTATCGATAACAAATTGTTTAACCGGTTCAATGGCATCACGGCTCTTGGCCTCAACCAGGATGCGAAACAACGAAGGCGTATTAAAGAGTTGCTGGGCCGAAGCGACCGGGATCATAATAGTGTCTTCCACATCCACACCGATGGAGCGACCTTCGGAGCCCATGATACCGATAACACGGAAGCGCCGGTCGCCAATACGTAACCATTTCCCTAAAGCACGTTGCGGACCAAACAGTTCTTGCCTGATTTTGCTGCCAATAACGCAGACTGATGTGGCGCGATCCAGATCTGTTTCGGGCAGGAATTTTCCCTGCGCCACTTGCCAGTGACGAATGGCCAACATTTCATGATTGGTACCTATGATGGCGATTTCCCGTTTTTTGTTTTGCCAACTAACATCGGCGGCGCCGACATTGATTGGTGCAATGCGTTGTACGTTGTAATTCCGGGTGAGAGCCAGGGCGTCGTCCAGTGTCAGGTCACGCGGTGTTTCCCCCATCATAGTGGAAGGGTTAACACCGGCTGTTTCCGAACGACCGGGAAACACAATAATCAGGTTAGTGCCAAGTGAGGCAAATTCATTTGTGACATAACGGCGTGCACCTTCACCGAGCGATGTAAGCATCACTACGGCGGCGACACCAATCGCCATAGCAATCAACATCAGAATTGTGCGAGTGGGATAACCCCGCAGAGCCCGCCAGGCAAACAGCGACACATCACGGTTATAGGGATGCATGGCCGGTTGTATTTAACTGATTGGACACGATACAACCATCGCGCATTTTCAATTGCCGTTGCGCGCGTTCACCCAGTTCATGATCGTGAGTTACCACCAATAGGGTGATGCCCTTGTTATTGAGGGACTCAAGCACATTAATCACATCATCGCCGGATTTATGATCGAGGTTGCCGGTAGGCTCATCGGCCAGCAACACTTTTGGTTCTGTTACGGTGGCACGCGCTATCGCAACCCGTTGGCGCTGACCGCCGGAGAGTTGATCGGGTTTGTGATGAGCACGGTCTGTGAGGCCAAGGGATTCCAGGGTCTGTGTCACACGCGGTTTGCGTTCTTCCGGCGGCATCCCAGCCAGCATCAGTGGTAACTCTACATTCTCTGCTGCAGTCAGACGTGGCACTAGATGAAAGGCCTGGAAAACAAAACCAATTTGACGGTTACGGGTTTCAGCCTGCTCCTTATCACTTAGGGTGGTGACATCTTCACTATTTAACAAGTAGTGGCCGTCACTTGGGCGGTCTAACAAGCCGATCAGGTTTAACAAGGTTGATTTGCCTGATCCTGAAGGGCCCATAATGGAAACATATTCACCGGCGGAAATTTCCAGATTGACCTCATCGAGGGCATGGACCACCTGATCGCCCACCTGGAAATCACGATGAATGTGCTGGAGACTAATCATGGATCACTGCGGGGCTTCACTTTCCGCCCTGGCACCATGTTCGACGCCATCACGATCCACTGTTACCACCACATTTTCATTTTCTTTCAAGCCTGTCAGCACTTCGGTAAATTCCCAGTTGCTGAGCCCCGATTTGATTTGGCGCTCAGCCAGTAGGCCATCAGCACCTAACACCAGCACCTTGTTGCCTTCCAGGATAGCCTCGGTGGGGATGCGAAGTGCGTGCTTTTGTTCAGCCAGAATGACCTCGATGTCGGCACTGTAACCGGGCAGCATATTCCGGCTTTCTTCGGTATTGGTGAAATCCACTTCCACATCAACTGTACGGGCCTGTTTTTCAATATCCAGTACATAAGGCGCAATCCGTTTGACTGTGCCGTCAAATATTTTCTTCGAAAAGGCATCGAGAGAGATTTTTGCAGGCATACCAACCCGGATTGCTGGAGCATCGACTTCATCAATGGGGGCTGAAACATACAGACAGTTAATGTCGACCAGGTCGATGGCCGGCGGGGTCGGCACGCCAACCGGCGATGGAGTGACGAACTCGCCGACTTCACCATTAATCTCCGCCACAATACCGGCAAATGGTGCGGTGAGCCGGGTACGGTCGAGCAGCGCCTTGGCTACATCCAGCCGGGCCTGGCTGACTTCAGCGCTCGCCTTAGCCGCGTTACATGCGGCCTTTTGGGCAAGGGCTTCACCCTCGGCTTTATCGATGGCCTCTTCTGAGGCCAGACCTTTTTTACTGAGCTTGCGTAAACGTTGTGCTTCCCGTTTTGCCACGTCGGCCAGTACACAGGCCTGCCTGGCACGTGCGTCGGCAGCCTTGGCTTCGCGCTCTGCCAGGCTCACTTCCGCCAATCGGTCTTCGTTCCAGAGTTCCATCAGGACTTGATCGGGTTTGACTGCGTCACCGACCTTGACCGGCAGACTTGCAATTTGACCTCCCATTGACGGGGAAATGCCGGCACGGTGACAGGCCTTGATGGTGCCGGCGCGGGTATTGGCCACCGTATCCTGAACCAGGCCGCGCTCGACCGATGTAATGATGACTTTTACTGGTTTGCTGCCACCCAGATAGGCGGCCAGGGCAGCGACGATGATAAGGCCAAACAGGCCGTAGCTGATAAGTTTGAGGTGCTTGCTTGCCATGCTGTGTATCCGTCCGCAATCAGGATGTCAACATACCGCATCCATACAGGTCTCGTGTTAAAGTACCAGCACTAACAATAAATTGCATTGATTTTACGCATGACTCACACAACCCACAACGCTATTCATAGTTGGCGTGAAGCTGTTTCAGTTTACCTGCGTCCACGGGTCATCACGATGCTGTTTCTGGGGTTTGCCGCCGGTTTACCCTTTCTTCTTGTGTTCGGTACCTTATTTGCCTGGTTGACCACCGCAGGTATCAGTCGTACCGTGATCGGTTTTTTCAGTTGGGTGGGGATTACTTATTCAATCAAAGTTTTATGGGCACCAGTAGTAGATCGCGTGCCGCTGCCTTTATTGAATCGCTTACTCGGACGACGTCGTAGCTGGATGTTGCTGGCGCAGGTCGGAATTATTATTGGTCTTGTTGGTATGGCTGGAATCGATCCGGCGAAAAATATTACAGGCATTGCGCTGTTTGCCCTGTTAGTAGCATTTTCTTCCGCAACCCAGGACGTGGCGATTGACGCCTTCCGGATTGAATCTGTTGCGAAGGAAATACAAGGGGCTATGGCGGCAATGTATATCGGGGGGTATCGTCTGGCATTGTTGGTCACCGGTGCCGGTGCGCTTTACCTGGGGAAATACAGTGGCTGGTCGTTTACCTATCTCGTTATGGCTGGCTTGATGCTGGTGGGAGTTATGACCGTCCTCATCATCCGAGAACCGGAAACAAGTGTTAATGGCAATACCCGGCAGCGTGAACAACGCGTCGTAGATTTTCTGGAAAACAATGCGCATTTGCCTGATGTATTGAGACAACCGATGGCCTGGTTTATCGGGGCAGTCATATGTCCCTTTACGGACTTTTTCCAACGCAACACTTCGATGGCCTTGGTTATTCTGCTCTTTATCAGCCTTTTTCGTATAAGCGATATCACCATGGGTGTCATGGCAAATCCGTTTTATCTCGATATGGGTTTTTCCCTGGATGAGATTGCAAATATTACAAAAATATTTGGCTTTTTCATGACAATATTCGGCGCTGCACTAGGCGGCATACTGGTGGTGCGTTTCGGGATTATGCGACCCTTACTGCTGGGGGCGGTACTTGTGGCGTCAACGAATCTACTGTTTGCTCTCCTGGCTAAGATGGAACCTAATCTTATGTTGTTGGCGGTAGTCATTAGTGCAGACAATCTAAGTGGGGGCCTGGCCACCTCAGCATTTATTGCCTATCTGTCCAGTTTGACTAATGTCGCCTATACGGCAACACAATATGCCTTGTTCAGCTCACTTATGACATTGTTCCCCAAATTTCTCGGGGGTTTTTCAGGTATTATTGTTGATTCAGCCGGTTATTTCTTTTTCTTCGTATATGCAGCGTTGGTTGGATTACCGGCGATTCTGTTGGTTTTGTATTTGATGCAACGGAGTAACACTGATACTGACCTGATAACTGTCGGCCCAAAAGGTCAGGATTAATAACAACTCCCTTTTGGTCTTTTCCAAATTGTGTAACCAAATGTATTCCAATTAGTTATGTATACGGAAACTTCATATCTTGCTGCTTTCCTCGTGGGCTTGTTAGGTGGGGTTCATTGCGTAGGTATGTGTGGCGGAATCGTCGGTGCACTCAGTTTTGGTTTGTCGGAAGATATCAGGCAGCAACCCCGTCGTATGTTGCCTTATCTATTGGCCTATAACCTGGCCCGTATCAGCAGTTATACCGTGGCAGGTGCCTTGTTAGGAGGCATCAGTGCGTTGGCGCTACAACTGCTGGCGATAAACCAGTTGCAACAGGCGCTGTTGGTTTTCGCCGGCATTTTCATGGTCTTGCTGGGGCTTTATGTTGGTGGTTGGTGGCCTGTCCTGCTCCGGCTTGAACAGGCAGGTGGTGTGATTTGGCGGCGAGTTGAACCCCTTGGCAGACGGTTTTTACCTGTGCGATCGGTCCTGCACGCTTTCCTGCTAGGGCTGGTCTGGGGTTGGTTGCCATGTGGCCTGGTCTACAGTGTATTGATCTGGGCCATGGCCAGTGGTGGGCCGCTCGAGGGGGGATTGTTGTTACTCAGTTTTGGTCTCGGGACTTTACCAAACCTCCTGGCAATGGGATTGTTTGCCGCCACCCTGAGTCGTTGGGTGCGTTATCCATGGGTACGCTGGACGGCGGGCGGACTGATTATCCTGTTTGGACTGTCACAAATTTTGCAAGTGTGGAGTAGCTCCGTCGCTGCGCAGTAACTCATTAATCGGTGGTCTGAGCAGAGAGTATGCGCTGCCTCCGAGGTGGAGGCAGGCTTTCAGTAAATATTATTACTGCGTAAAGAATTGTTGCCGGAATTTAAGATTGAATGGATTGTCTTCACCTTCAGGTGTGATATTGAAGTCAAAGTCCAGCACTTCCCGGTGTGTTACTGAGAATTCACCAATATAGTAAATTGCAGTGCCCTCCACGACTTCACGTGGCTTCAGGGTTTTGGTTTGTGCATTAAGGTTAATAGCGTTTCCAGTGATATTGGCTTTAACTGGCTGGCCAGCGGTGTCCATGATTTTTTTCTGCACTGAGATATTGAACATGGCACGGTTCTTACTCCGTTTGATGCCGTATTGCTTAGCAACGGCCGGTTGCAACATGTCGGTGCTGAATGCATTGTAGTACACCACGTAATCACTGAACGTCTTTGATTGTTCGGCCCACAGCGATGTACTGATGGAACTGAAAAACAGGGATAGCGCGATAACAAGCAATGAACGTACACTGAACATAATCTTACCTCCATCCTTTATCTATAGTTGTTATGGCTAAAGCATAGACCAGCTTGCAGTACACGTCGCCATTGACATAGAGACGATAACAGCTACCTCAATTGGACCACCTGGAACGCAAATGGTTTTGGAATCAAGCCAGAAATTGCGGCCTTGCACTAGCGACGCTGAAAGCGATACAGGGCAACCTCACCCATAATATTGGGCAGCAGGCGCATGGGCAGGCTGGTTTGATGCGCATGGTCTACCACGGTACGCTCCAGAATATGGAATGCTTTTTCATTACACAGCGCTTCAAAATCGCGCAAGGTGCAGAGATGAATATTCGGCGTGTTATACCAGGTGTTGGGCAGTGAGGGGGTAACCGGCATGTGGCCAAACAGCAGTTGCAGGCGGCAGCTCCAGTGGCCAAAGTTAGGAAACGTGATGATCCCTTCACGACCAACGCGGAGCATTTCTTCCAGCAGTCGCTCCGGGTAATGGACCGCCTGTAATGTCTGTGACATCACCACGTAATCAAAGGAATTCGATTCAAACTCGGTCAGGCCGGCGTCCAGATCAGTCTGGATAACATTAACGCCTTTGTCGACAGCCTGCACAATCTTGGCCTGATCGATCTCCAGACCATAACCACTAACCTGCCGATTGTCTCGTAAGTGAGCCAGCAGAGTACCGCCACCACAGCCGAGGTCAAGCACACGGCTGCCAGGGGTAATCCAGTCGGCGATAATGCGAAGTTCCGGCCTCAATGCAGGCATGTCAGTCTCCCACCTTGAGTCGATCCATATAACTACTGAAGATGTCCAGGTAGTCCGGGATGGGTATCAGGAAAGCGTCATGGCCGTGGTGGGCCACGATTTCTGAATAGCTGACGTCTTTTTTGCTATCAAGTAATGCCTTGACGATTTCACGTGAGCGTTTCGAGGCGAATCGCCAATCCGAGGTAAAGGATATTACCAGGAACTGGGCCTTGGCCTGTTCCAGAGCACGGGCCAGATCGTTGCCATAATCGGCCGCAGGGTCAAAGTAATCCAGAGCTTTGGTCATTAACAAATAGGTATTGGCATCAAATTGCTCAACGAAGGTTTGGCCCTGGTAACGCAGGTAGCTCTCCACCTGAAATTCCACATCAAAACCGAAGTTGAGTTTTCCTTCACGCAGGTCGCGTCCAAACTTGGAGCGCATTGATTCGTCGGACAAATAGGTAATATGGCCCAGCATGCGTGCTAACATCAGCCCCCGTCGGGGTATCACATTGTGTTCGTAATAATGACCTTGGTGAAATTCCGGATCGGACATAATTGCCTGGCGGGCAACCTCGTTGAAGCCAATGTTCTGGGCTGAGAGTTTCGGTGCCGCGGCGATGACCACGCTGTGACGAAGCCGATCGGGGAAGTCGATGGCCCACTGCATGGCCTGCATCCCGCCAAGGCTGCCGCCAATGACTGCCGCCCATTGTTTGATTCCCAAGGCATCAGCCAGACGGGCCTGGCTACGCACCCAGTCCTTCACCGTCACAATGGGAAAGTCAGGGCCATAGGGTTTGTTTTTCTCCGGATTGAGGCTCATGGGGCCGGTGCTGCCCTTGCAGCCACCGAGATTATTGGAGCTGACAACGAAGAAATGGTTGGTGTCGATCGGTTTGCCCGGGCCGATGCAGGATTCCCACCAACCTGCTTTTCGGTCCTCCTCACTATGATAACCCGCGGCGTGATGATCGCCGCTCAAAGCATGGCAAATCAGAATGGCATTTGATGCATCGGCATTCAACTCACCATAGGTTTCATATGCAAGTTCATAGCTCGACAGGCTGCGACCGCAGTCCAGGGCCAGCGGCGTGTCGAAAGCCAGTATCTGTGGTTTGACCAAGCCGACTGAATCGGCGGGTATTGTCTCAGGCATAGATCAATAATGGGTAAGCTAATGATCAAACTACAAGTCTAAGTGAGAGGGAAGTATAGACGCAACCACCTACGCATGAGGTGGGCGGTGTGGGTAATAAAAAGAGGTTCAGGCGACTTGAACGCTATCCGCCTCAGTGGGTTGGATAAATGAGTCCAGCGGCTTATTGAGTGTCACCATCAATTGGTTGATGTCATCCAGCTGGGTTTTGAGTTTTTTGGCGATTTTTTCCAGTTCCGAGACCCGATTTTGCAGGGTGTCACGTGATTCGTTAATCTTGCGGAGGCTCTCCAGGCGTTTTTCCATCTGGTGCTTGTGTTCCTTGATGCGGGATACCAAGGGTGCCATTGCCGCCTTGCCCCAGGCTTCGGCTTCCTGGTGGGCCTGGAAAAAGGTATTACGTGCGTGGCTGACCATGGAGATAAAGAATTTCTTTATCACAAAAGACTGTTCGGTCATGGCGGTAACGGGACTCTTCCGGTAGGCCTCTGCTTCGTGATAGAGACGTTCAAAGTCACGTTTGTACTTGGCCATGCTGAAGAATTTTGGCTTCACTTCGGTCAGGCCGTGATCCTTATGAAATTCCCGATAAATTGTCTGCAACAGGGTATTGATCTGATCAGTTTGTTCACTGGCATTTTCAACTGTGTCAGTAACCATGTCGAAGAATTTCTTCATTCCCGCCTTTAGACCGTGTGTCGTCCAGGTACCACTCATTCCCTTGCGGGTTTCAGCCATCAGGTTATCAAGCTTGGTGAGATTCAGAATATTCAGCAAGGTGGTATGCTTGTCGGTATATACTTTCTTGTTGGCTTGAAAACTCTCCACGCTTTTGTGATAGGTGGCCTGTTCTTCACGGGTTTTTTTCATTAAGTGGCTAATTACATCTTCATTTTTGCCGCTCAGGTTTTTGAGTTCCTTGAGTTGTTTAGTGGCATCAATCAGGCGTGAGGCGATCAAGTCACGCGAACTGCGTGCCATGCTGCCGATTTCG
>JAHEIJ010000180.1 GCA_024639445.1 Gammaproteobacteria bacterium | reverse complement strand
GCCCCGGTCAACGAGGTGGTGTCATTCAAGCGTAGCGTGTATCAACGCGCGTTGGATGAATTGATTCCCCTCATCAATGATCAACAAGCCTGATCGCCTGCGCGTTCAGGGTATAACCGCGATACCGGCTTAATGGCCGACTATCGCCATTACTACCGTCCCTATTGAAGGAATATGCTCGACACACTACGTCGCCTTATCCAGGAAGTAAATGTCGCTCGAAATCTCGAGCAGGCGCTGACTATTATTGTGCAGCGTATCAAGCAGATCATTGAGGCTGATGTCTGTTCTGTCTACCTGGCAGATTCCAATAACCAACAATATGTTTTGATGGCCACCGATGGCCTGCAACCCGAAGCAGTAGGGCAGGTACGTCTTGGCGCGGGTGAGGGCCTTGTGGGTGTGGTGGCACAACGGGCCGAACCTCTGAATCTGGATGATGCCCCGTCCCATCCGCGTTATCGATATTTTCCAATAAGTGGTGAAGAACATTTCCATGCCTTTCTTGGCGTACCCATCATCCATCATCGTGATGTGGTTGGTGTATTGGTGGTGCAACGCCACGCGAAGACGCATTTTGATGAAGATAATGAAACCCTTTTGATCACCATGGCGGCCCAATTAGCCGGGGCGATTGCCCATGCTGAGGTGAGCGGAGACCTGGCGGGCCTGGATAATAAGCCGGATTCGGGCGACAGCAGTCGGGCGCTGCTGGGTCAACCGGGCGCGCCTGGAATCGCCATCGGCAAAATCTGCGTGATGTACCCATTTGCTGATATTCGGGCCATCCCCAACCGCAAGGTGGAAAACGTCACGACAGAGATCATTAACTTTAACGCTGCCATCAATGCGGTGAAAAAGGACATGAAAGACCTGGCTTCACGGCTGCATGATAAATTGCCGACCGAAGAGCGAGCTTTGTTTGATGTCTACTCTCTCATGCTGGATAGCGAATCCTTTACCGGTGTGACCCGCAGTCGCATTGAGGCCGGTAACTGGGCCCCCGGCGCCCTGCGGGAAACAATCGAAGAGCATGAGCAGGTCTTCAACCAGATGGAGGACGCCTATCTGCGCGAGCGGGTGGAGGATATTCGGGATCTGGGTCGACGGGTGCTGATGTATTTGCAGCAAAACAAGCAGGAATCAAGGGAATTTCCCCCGAGAACAGTTTTGGTTGGTGAGGAAATCACTGCCTCGATGCTCGCCGAGGTGCCATCGCAAAACCTGTGCGGTGTGATCTCGGTGCGGGGTTCAAGCACTTCTCATGTTGCCATCCTGGCACGTGCCCTGGGGATTCCCGCCGTGATGGGCGCCACCGATCTGCCGGTGGGACGTATCGATGGGGCAGAGGTTATTGCCGATGGCTATTCCGGCCGGGTGCATATTAAGCCGCCTGAGGGTGTGCGTAAGGAATATGAGCGGCTGGTGGACGAGGAAACGGCCCTCTCCGAAGAGCTGCTGGCACTGAAGGATTTACCCTCAGAAACTCAGGACGGACTACACGTTGCGCTATATGTAAACACAGGGCTGATGTCAGATCTGACGCCGACCCGGCAAAGTGGTGCGGAGGGGATCGGCCTTTACCGTACGGAGTTCCCCTTCATGGTGAGGCAACGTTTCCCGGGTGAGGCGGAACAGCACGAGATTTATCATCAGGTGCTGGAAGCCTTTGCACCCCGACCGGTGGTGTTGCGAACCCTGGATGTGGGTGGGGACAAGGCCTTGCCTTATTTCCCGATCCAGGAGGATAACCCGTTCCTGGGTTGGCGTGGCATCCGTATTACCCTGGATCATCCGGAAATTTTTCTGGTACAGATACGCGCCATGATGCGCGCTAGTGTTGGCCTCAATAATCTTAATATTTTACTCCCCATGATCAGCGATGTGTCGGAGCTCCATGATGCGCTGGCTCTGATTCATCAGGCGTATGGTGAGTTACTGGAGGACGGGGTCGATGTAGTAATGCCCAAGGTTGGGGTGATGATTGAAGTCCCATCGGCGGTTTACCAGGCGGGTAGCCTGTCGCGCCGGGTGGACTTCCTCTCGATTGGGACCAACGACCTGACCCAGTATTTACTGGCGGTGGATCGCAATAATGCCCGGGTGGCGGAATTGTACGATTCTCTGCATCCGGCTGTAATCCGTGCCATGCTACAGGTAGTCGAAAGTGCACGAGTTCACAACAAGCCAGTGAGTGTTTGTGGTGAAATGGCAGGGGATCCTGCCGCCGCCATCTTACTGGTGGGAATGGGCATTCACAGCCTGAGCATGAACGTGTCCAGTCTGGCGCGGGTGAAGTGGGTGATACGCAATATGACACAGGAACGCGCCATGGAGATATTAAGCGAGGTACTGATGATGGAAGATGTCCACAGTATCCGGAATTATCTCAATAATACCCTCGAGCTAGCGGGTATGGGCGGTTTGGTACGTGCCGGTAAATAACGGGAAATCTCATCATCATGCAGCACCAAGTGAAGACATCACCTGACCGACATCTAAGCCTGCAAGAAGTGGTGCAGGACTTGGTGACAAACGGCCGACTTGCCAAGGAGGAGGCTGATCAGTTTCTGATTCCGGCGCGCAACAGTAAATTGGACATCCATCCCCTGGTTATGTTGGCACAACAGGAATGGTCGGATCTGCAAAATCCCGTTAAAACCCTGGATCTGGAAGTATTGACCCAGTGGTTAGCACAAAAGGCTGAATTGCCTTATTTTCGGATTGATCCTCTGAAAATAGATGTGACCGCGGTCACCGCGGTGACCTCACATGCCTATGCCAGTCGATACAAGATTTTGCCGGTGATTGTCGAGTCCAATAAGGTCGTGATTGCCACTGCTGAACCCTATGTCCGCGACTGGGAAGCTGAACTGGCGCATATTACCGGTTTACAAATCGAACGAGTCATTACCAATCCAGTTGAATTGGCGCGTTACCTGGATGAATTCTATAGCGTCAGTCATTCTATCCGCCGCGCTACCACGGGCAAGGAAGATCAACCCCCGGGCATCAGCAATTTTGAACAACTGGTCGAGCTGGGTAAGTCAGGCCGTCTGGACGCCAATGACCAGGATATTGTGCAAATTGTTGACTGGTTGTTGCAGTATGCCTTTGACCAACGCGCCAGTGATATCCATATGGAACCAAGACGAGAGCAAGGCAGGATTCGTTTCCGGATTGACGGGGTGTTGCAGCATGTTTACGACATGCCGTCCCCTGTCATGACTGCAGTTACCAGCCGTATTAAAGTGCTTGGCCGCATGGACGTGGTGGAAAAACGTCGTCCCCAGGACGGTCGTATCAAAACCAAGATGCACACCGGCGATGAGATCGAATTACGGCTTTCCACTATGCCGACTGCTTTTGGTGAGAAACTGGTACTACGTATTTTTAATCCGGATGTGCTGGTTAAAGATTTTGCAGCATTGGGATTTGATGAGAAGGATATTGCCGGCTGGAATCAGATGGTGACTCAGCCACATGGCATTATATTAGTCACGGGCCCAACTGGATCAGGTAAAACCACAACTCTCTATTCCACCCTTAAGCAATTAGCCAAACCGGAGATTAATGTCTGCACGGTAGAAGATCCGATTGAAATGGTAGTTTCTGATTTTAATCAGATGCAAGTACAGCACAATATAGGTGTCGATTTTGCCGCCGGTATTCGCACTTTGCTGCGACAGGATCCGGACATTATCATGGTGGGGGAGATTCGAGATCGGGAAACAGCCGAAATGGCGATCCAGGCGGCGCTTACCGGTCATCTGGTATTGTCTACCTTGCATACCAATGATTCGGCATCGGCGATCCCTCGCTTGCGTGAAATCGGTATTCCGGCGTATTTGATTAATGCCACCCTGCTAGGCGTGATGGCACAACGCCTGACCCGCACACTTTGCCCTCACTGCAAACAGCCGGGTGAAGTTGATCCCGATGTCTGGGCCGCGCTGACTTCACCCTGGAAAATGAGCGGTGAGGCACGTTTCTACCAGGCGGTGGGTTGTGACGAGTGTCGTAACACCGGTTACCTGGGACGTTCCGGACTTTATGAAATGCTGAAGATGAGCCCGAGCTTGCGCGAAAAAATTCAACCGGACAGTGATTCTGTCGCAATCCGCAAGGCAGGGCTTAGTGAAGGTATGACCCAGTTGCGTATTGCCGGGGCGAAAAAAATTGCCATGGGGCTGACAACCGTAGAGGAAGTGATAAAAGTTGTTCCACCGGATAGCGAAATCTAGTCGGCTGATTATGATGGTGTGGTGGAAGGGTTCCTAATAAACCGCTGTCTAGTATTAAAAATTAAAAACGGTGACGGTGGATTTGAAACTGTAGTTCAACCGGATTAAATGGTTGCACGATATAGTCGGTTGCACCGGCTTCAAGTGCCATATCCACATCCTTGATTGCATAATGCTCGGCGAGTAATAAAACCGGCGTGATATGCCAACCGGGCATGCCGCGAATGGTGCGCAGCATGGCATAGTCATTTTTGGATGACAATTCCATATCAAGAAAGATCACCGAGGGCGCGATCATTTGCCGCATCATATGACTTGCGGATTCGCAACTGGTGGTGCTGACTACTTTAAAACCTTCACGGCTCAGCATGTAATCGAGGAGATAGGCGGTGTGAGCGTCTTTCTCGATGACCATGATGGTATTTTTACCGTTCTTACAGGTTTGTGCCATTATTAACTACACGATGTGTATATCCAGAGCGAGAATTAGTCGCCTGGCTTATTCATCGGCATACGACTGTGAATCTTTAACGGATTTGTCAGGTAAACAAGGCCAGAACTTCACCCGCATTTTGGCGGTTTTCCCCGTTGCAACTGATGTAACGCCGTACCTGGAAGGTATCGCGCTGTGTCGCCATTTGGTAAGCCTGTTGGGTGAAGTGCGTGTTGTGATTGGAGATAAGAACCGGAATGCCCCGGCTGGCTGCCTGTTCTGCCAGTTTAGCAAGTTGCTGTTGTTTGTCGAGGTTAAAACCGCCGGCACTGTAGCTGGTGAAGTTGGCAGAGTTGGACAATGGCACATAAGGGGGATCACAATAAATCACATCACCGTGCCGAGTATTGTTCATCGTGGTTTCAAAGGAACTGACAATAAACTCCGCCCGTTGAGCCTTGAAGTGAAAAGCCAACATCTCTTTTTGCGGAAAGTAGGGACGGTTGTAACGGCCAAAGGGCACATTGTAGCCACCTTTGGCGTTGTAACGACACAAGCCGTTATAACCATGCCGATTAAGGTAGACAAACAGGGCGGCTTTTTGACGTGGATTACGACAGTGATTGAAGCGGT
>JAHEIJ010000179.1 GCA_024639445.1 Gammaproteobacteria bacterium | reverse complement strand
TAGGTCAGTAATTTGACCAGGGACAGAGGGGTATCCTGGACAAATTACTGACCTATGGAGAGCCCCATGACGAGCAGGACGCTCAAGATGAGCAGGCGAGTCATAGACTGTTAGTGATTCCCCGGCCCGGTACCATTTCCCCCTGGTCCAGCAAGGCGACGGACATCGCACATAATTGTGGTCTGGCCGCGATACGACGCATTGAGCGGGGAATACTCTATAGTTTTGGGGCCAAGCGGGCGCTCAGTCAGGATGAGTCCCTGGCGCTACATTCGGTTATCCACGATCGTATGAGGGAAGCGGTGTACGCCAGCCTGGATGAATCCGAAGCCTTGTTTATTCACCATTCACCGAGCGAAATGACCTGTGTTGATGTCCTCGGTGGAGGGCGTGAGGCATTACAGCGGGCCAATCGAGATCTTGGACTGGCGCTGGCTGAAGATGAAATCGATTATCTGGTGGAAAACTTCCAGTTATTGGGCCGCAATCCCTCCGACGCAGAATTAATGATGTTTGCCCAGGCCAACTCGGAGCATTGTCGCCATAAGATATTCAATGCTGACTGGATCATTGATGGTGAGCCACAAAGTCGTTCCCTCTTCAATATGATCCGCAATACCCATCAGACCAATCCAGGCAAGATATTGTCTGCCTACAGCGATAATTCAGCCGTGATTGAAGGTTTTACCGCCAATCGGTTTTTTCCCAAACCCGGTACGGGTGAATACGCCCGGCATGAAGAGCCGGTGCAGATATTGATGAAAGTGGAAACACATAACCACCCCACGGCCATCGCACCCTTCCCGGGTGCAGCCACGGGGTCGGGCGGAGAAATCCGTGATGAAGGCGCTACCGGGCGAGGTTCCAAACCAAAGGCTGGTTTATGTGGGTTTTCCGTCTCCAATCTCAAACTGCCAGATATGCCGCAACCCTGGGAAGTCGATTATGGCAAACCGGATCGGATCGTTTCCGCGCTGGATATCATGCTGGAGGCACCCATCGGCGCGGCCGCCTTCAATAATGAATTCGGCCGTCCCAATATTTGCGGTTATTTTCGCAGTTACGAGCAAAAGGTAGCCGGACCTAATGGCGAGGAAGTGAGGGGCTACCATAAACCTATCATGCTCGCTGGCGGGGTGGGGAACATTCGTGCCGAGCATGTCGAAAAGGGAAGTATTCCGGCAGGTGCGCAGATCATTGTTTTGGGTGGTCCGGCCATGCTGATCGGCCTGGGTGGCGGAGCGGCGTCCTCGATGTCCACGGGTGAGAGCCATGAGGATCTGGATTTTGCCTCGGTGCAACGGGGTAATCCGGAAATGGAGCGCCGAGCCCAGGAAGTTATCGACCAGTGCTGGCAATTGGGTGAAGCCAATCCCATCATCAGTATTCACGATGTCGGTGCCGGTGGTCTGTCAAATGCGCTACCTGAATTGGTCAATGACAGTGGCCGTGGTGGTCGTTTCGAGCTGCGTTCCATTCCCAATGATGAACCGGGTATGTCCCCGATGGAAATCTGGTGCAATGAAGCCCAAGAGCGGTATGTGCTGGCAGTGAGCAGTACGGATCTGGATGCCTTCAGCCGAATTTGTGAGCGGGAGCGATGTCCCTTTGCTGTACTTGGCGAAGCGACTGACGAGCAGCAACTGGTACTGGGTGACGGTTACTTCGACAACACACCGATCGATATGCCGTTGGAAGTGCTGCTGGGTAAGCCACCCAAAATGTTACGTGATGTGCACCACCATCCCTTTTCCAAACAGGAGATCATCAGAAGTGACATCGACCTGACTGATGCCGCACAACGTATTCTGGCGCTGCCTACGGTAGCGGCGAAAACTTTCCTCATTACTATCGGTGACCGTACAGTCACTGGTCAAATCACCCGCGATCAAATGGTTGGTCCCTGGCAGGTACCGGTGGCCGATGTCGGGGTAACTGCAAGTAGCTACGATGAATACACGGGTGAAGCCATGGCGATGGGTGAGCGCACGCCGCTCGCTTTGCTGAAGCACGTCGCCGCCGCACGGATGGCCGTGGGGGAAGCGCTGACTAACCTGGCCGCAGCCCGAATCGACAAACTGGAAGAGGTGGTACTGTCGGCAAACTGGATGGCGCCGGCCGGGCATCGGGGTGAAGACGCCGGCTTGTTTGAAGCCGTGAAGGCGGTGGGGATGGAATTGTGCCCGGCACTGGGGATTGTCATCCCGGTTGGCAAGGACTCCATGTCCATGAAGACCGTATGGCAGGACGGTGATCAGGAGAAAAGTGTTACCGCGCCGTTGTCGTTGATTATCTCGGCCTTTGCCCCGGTGCTGGATGTACGTCGGACTTTGACGCCGCAACTACGCAATGATGGTGGTGACACCGACTTGATTCTCATCGACCTTGGCAAGGGACGGAATCGTCTGGGAGGTTCCTGTCTGGCCCAGGTCTATCAGCAACTCGGACATCATCCGGCGGATCTCGATGATCCCAAGGCGTTGCGTGCCTTTTTCGACAGCATCCAGATGCTAAATAATGAGGGACGGTTGTTGGCCTATCATGACCGATCAGATGGTGGGTTGTTTGTCACCCTGTGCGAAATGGCTTTCGCGGGACACACCGGCTTGCAGGTCCAGCTTGATGATCTGGGCGAGGATCCCCTCGCGAGTTTATTTAGCGAGGAACTGGGGGCGGTGCTGCAGGTTCGACACCAGGATACGGACGAGGTCCTGGCCTGGTTGCATGACGCCGGCCTGGGTCACCATAGTCATGTGATTGGTGTACTGCGTAGCGATGATCGGCTTGTCTTTACTTATGAACATGAAGAAGTGCTGGCTGATTCACGCCTGAACTGGCAACAAACATGGATGGCAACTTCTTACCAAATCCAGGCGCAGCGCGACAATCCGGAATGTGCCCAACAGGAATTCGAAAATGTAGAGGATGGGAATGATCCCGGCTTGAGCTCCTCTCTCAGTTTTGATCCCGCTGAGGACATTGCCGCGCCATATATCATTAAGAGTACGCGGCCACGAATAGCTATTCTGCGTGAGCAGGGGGTAAACGGCCAGATCGAAATGGCGGCCGCGTTTGATCGTGCGGGATTCGCCAGTATCGATGTTCATATGAGCGATATCATTGAAGGCCGATGTTCCTTGCAAGAATTTCAGGGGATGGTTGCCTGTGGAGGGTTCTCCTATGGCGACGTGCTGGGAGCCGGTGGTGGCTGGGCAAAATCCATTCTTTTTAATCCCCGTGCCCGGGATGAATTCGATGCGTTTTTCCATCGTCCTGATACTTTCGGCCTGGGAGTGTGTAATGGTTGCCAGATGATGTCGCATCTGAAGGATATGATACCGGGTGCCAGCCATTGGCCGCGATTCCTGCGTAATCGTTCAGAACAGTTCGAGGCACGCTTCTCACTGGTTGAGGTACAGGATTCGCCCTCGATCCTGCTGACGGATATGGTGGGGTCTCGCTTGCCCATCGCAGTCGCGCATGGTGAAGGTCGCGCCGAGTTCAAGAGTGGTGAGGATGCACAGCAGACCCTCGATGCAGGGCTGGTTGTATTGCAGTATGTGGATCACTACGGCCAGGCCACAGAGCGCTATCCATTCAATCCCAACGGTTCACCTGTGGGGATCACCGGCCTGTGTAATGATGATGGCAGGTTTACTATCATGATGCCCCATCCCGAGCGGGTATTCCGGAGCGTGCAATATTCATGGCATCCCGATGAATGGGGTGAAGACGGTCCCTGGTTACGTATGTTTCGAAACGCACGACGCTGGTTGAAATAAGCTGGAGGGTGCTTAACGAATTGTTACAAATTGTTACAAATCGGCAGGGCTATAACTAAGGTTAGGTGTCGTTAACATAACAACCGTCTATAGTATGAAAGTATGCATACTTTAGGTGGTTATATTTTGGTTTTTCGATATCGAACAGTTTGCCAATAATAAAGTCCTTCTGACGTGAAAGTTAAAATAGATGTAAATGATCTTGAGCACGGCATGTATGTCAGTGAGCTTGATCGGCCATGGACTGAAACCCCCTTTCTTTTACAAGGCGTTTTAATCGAATCGGGAGAAGATATTGCCGAGTTTCGTCGCCAATGTAATTACGTATATATTGATGTCGAACGCTCGCGAGAAGTTATTGCTCCGAAACTGGTGACTCTGGACAGTAAGTCGCAAACAGAGACAAGAACCAAGTCAAGTTACTTATCTGTTAAAGCTGCCGAGCACGAGCAAGATATATTTCGCAAGGAACTCCAGGTCGCGCGCAAGATTCATGTGCGGGCCCGTGGCTATATCGATAAATTACTCGATGACGTTCGACTGGGTAACAGTCTCGATACGGATACTGCCAGGGAACTGGTTGGTGAAATGGCCGAGAGTATTTCCCGTTCTCCTAATGCCATGTTATGGCTTACTCACATGAAGAAACGTGATGAGTATACTTCTATTCACTGCATGAATGTCTGCATTCTGGCACTGACCTTTGGTCGTACTTTGGGACTTGATAAGGAACAACTGGATAAGCTTGGTCTGGGTGCCCTATTGCATGACATTGGGAAAATGCAGGTACCGCTCGAAATCCTCAATAAGCCAGGCCGGCTGACTGAGGAAGAGTTTGAAATGGTCAAGTCTCATTCCATGAACGGCTATAACTTATTGCGACAGAAAAAGGATATGCCAACAGAGGTACTGGAAATTGTGCGTTCCCACCACGAACGTATCAACGGGCGGGGTTATCCTCAGGCCTTGTCAGGGGATTTAATAGACCAGCTAACCCAGATCACCTCAATTGTAGATGTATACGATGCCATTACCAGTGATCGTTGCTATCATGATGGCATTGCGCCCTACGAAGCATTGAAAAACATGTTCGATTGGGCAGGTGAGAATTTTGATGCTGAATTAGTGGAAAAATTTATTAAATGTCTGGGGATTTATCCCATTGGCAGTATGGTGGAGCTCAATACCGGGCATGTCGGTATCGTGGTATCCGCCAGTGAAAAAGCTCGTCTGCGACCAATTATTTTGGTGGTGATCAGCAGATCGGGTAAGCGTTATTCCGTTCCCCGACTCCTCAACCTGGCTCATCCCCAATGGAGCAAAAAAGAGAATCTGCTGGAAATCAAGCATATTGTGAGTAGTCATGAAATGGACCTCGATATGCACCAGATTGCGGCGAATCAAGCTGTTATGTGAATAATGGCTTAATTTACTATGGATTGGCCGATACACTCCGTTTTATAAGCAAGACTCTGCTAAGATAAGTCGGTATTTGTTCCGGCTTATCCATCATGATCAACGCCCTCAAAATCAAG
>JAHEIJ010000178.1 GCA_024639445.1 Gammaproteobacteria bacterium | reverse complement strand
CGCCATGAAAGACGCGATTGCCGAATTCGCCAAACAGGGCAAACAGCTCAGTCACTTCGGACCGGAAGCCAACCACTTTGATCTGATCGGCGAAACCTTTAAGGCCTACGGTGAAACCGGTCACTGTAAACGCCGCTATTATCTGCACAGTGATGAGGAAGCGGCACTGCATAATGCCCGCCTCAGCTCTGACCTGGGACCTGGCCAGTTCACCCCTTGGGAAGAAATCACCGAGGAAACCGATCTGTTGTTTTATGAGGGTTTGCACGGTGGGGTTGTAGACGGTGATATTGATGTCGCCGCGTACACTGACTTACTGGTAGGCGTTGTGCCGATCGTTAACCTCGAGTGGATTCAGAAAATCCATCGGGACAACCTGCAACGTGGCTATTCGGCGGAAGCCATTGTCGACACCATCCTGCGCCGCTTGGACGACTATGTGCACTTCATCACACCGCAATTCTCCCTCAGTGATATCAACTTCCAGCGTGTCCCGACGGTCGATACCTCCAATCCCTTTATCGCCCGTGACATTCCGCTCCCGGATGAAAGCTTCGTTGTGATTCGTTTCCGTGATCCGAATGCCATGAATGTGGACTTTCCTTATCTCCTGAACATGATTCATGACTCTTTCATGTCACGCCGTAACACCATCGTAGTGCCTGGCGGCAAGATGGGTTTTGCCATGGAAGTCATCCTGGCACCAATGATTCACAAGCTGATTGAGAAAAAACGCCACAGCTGATTAAACCGCTGTTGTGAGTATAAAACCGGGGCCAATCGCCCCGGTTTTTTATTCTTACCAGACTGTGACTATGCTAGCATCCCGGATGCTCATAGCCGAGACATCGACCATGCAAAACTTTAAACTCGGACACAGTAACCAGCCAGACTGGCAGGCTGCCATTGACGATTGTCTGGACCAGATCGGTGAGCCCGCTGACGCCAACCTTGGCTTTATCTATGTCACCGACGTACTGGCAAACAGCCTGGGAGACATTGTACGCACACTGAAAGACCGCACCAGTCTTGCACACTTGGTGGGTAGCATTGGTCAGGCCATTCTGTGCAGTGGTCACGAGTACTATGAGCAACCGGCCATCGCCATCATGCTGGCCGAATTTCCCAATGGCAGTTTCAGTATATTTAATCATGCAGAAGATACCCATCACCTGCAGGCTAGCGACCCCTCGACAATGGCTGGATTGCGCTTTGCCCTGGTGCACGGGGACCCCCGCAACGGGCAACTACCAGCCCTGATTGAAAGCCTGCCGGAAGAGTTGGGCAACGGTTATCTGATTGGCGGCCTCACCTCCTCCGACAGCCACTATTACCAGATTGCTGACGAAATCGTGGAAGGATCTCTGTCCGGCGTGGTTTTCACTGATCAGGTCCAGGTGGTCACCGGCCTGAGCCAGGGTTGCAGCCCTATCGGCCCCGTCCATACCCTGACCGATTCAGATCACCACATGGCAATCAGCATTGATGATCGCCCGGCGTTGGAGGTTTTCAAGGAAGACATTGGCGAGGTTCTCGCGCGAGACATTGATCGAGCGGCCGGATATATCTTCGCCGGCTTTCCAGTAAAAGGCAGCGATACGGGTGATTACCTGGTCCGCAATGTCATCGGTATCGATCCCGAAAATAACCTGCTCGCCATCGGGGATCACATGCAAAACGGGGTGCCGATCATGTTTTGTCGGCGAGATGGTAAAAGTGCGATTGAAGACATGCAACGCATGTTGCAAAGCCTGAAAGATCGTTTGCCCGGCCCACCGCGAGGTGGGATCTACATTTCCTGCATGGGTCGCGGCCGTTACCTGTTTGGTGAAGATTCCGAGGAAATGAAGATGATTAGCGATGTCTTTGGTGATATACCACTGGTTGGCTTCTATGCCAGCGGCGAAATCGCCGGACACCGTTTATATGGCTATACCGGTGTCCTGACCCTGTTTGTATAATCCTGCCGACTTATTTCAGGCTGGCATACCGATTCTTCCCTCCTTACCTGACTCCGGCTTGCCAACTCATCGACTCGGCTTTTAAATTAGATATAACAGCGTCATCCTTGTATTGGTATCGACACCAACTGTAAGTAATTCGAGCTAAACTCAAATAATTGCAGCACTGAATCTGAGGCAGAAAAACAATGGAATACCGAGGACTGGGCCATACCGGCACCGATGTCAGCGTCATCTGCCTCGGCACCATGACCTTTGGCGAGCAGAATACCGAGATGGAAGCGTTTGAGCAGATGGACTATGCCCTGGCTGAGGGGGTTAATTTCTTTGATACTGCCGAGTTATATTCCATTCCGCCAAAGGGCGAAACCTATGGCCACACTGAAGAAATTATTGGAAACTGGTTTCGCACTCGTAAAAATCGTGACAAAGTCATATTAGCCAGCAAAATAGCGGGGCCGGGAGAAGGCTGGGTTGATCATATTCGTGGCGGCAAAACCCGATTTACCCAGGAGCATATTGAAGCTGCGCTGAATGCGAGTCTGCTACGCCTTAAAACGGATTACATCGACCTGTATCAACTCCATTGGCCGGAACGTAAGACAAACTATTTTGGCCCGTTAGGTTATTTCCCGGAAGCTGACAGCTTTACACCAATGGAGGAAGTTCTCGAAGTTCTTGCTGGGCAGGTGAAAGCCGGCAAGATTCGCTATATCGGCCTTTCCAACGAAACCCCCTGGGGTGTTATGCGGTTTTTAAACATCGCCGAAAAACTGGATCTGCCACCTCTCGTTAGCGTTCAAAATCCCTATAGTCTACTGAATCGCAGTTACGAGGTAGGCCTGGCGGAAATTTCCTGGCGTGAACACTGCGGCCTGTTGGCTTATTCGCCGTTAGGTTTTGGGGTGTTGTCCGGTAAATATCTGCATGGCAATTCGCCGGCTGGTGGGCGCCTGACCCTCTATCCCGACTATACCCGTTATAGTAACCCTCAGGCGATCAGCGCGACGCAACAATATGTTGAGCTTGCGCATGCGCATGATCTCGACCCGGCACAAATGGCACTGGCCTATGTGAATACTCGGCCCTTTCTTACCAGCACCATTATCGGGGCAACCAACATGGAACAATTGAGAAGTAATATCGGTAGTATTGAAGTCCGCTTGGCGGATGAAACCCTGGAAGAAATCGAGGTCATTCACTCCAGGCATCCCAATCCCTGCCCCTGATTACGATAGTCTGGTCCTTATTGGGAAATTATCATTGCATATGGAGCGAATATGAGCTGCCTTTTTTGTATGCTGGCCAAGGGTGAGATTCACAGCGACATCGTTTTTGAGGACGATGAGATCATTGCTTTTCGGGATATCAACCCCCAGGCGCCCCACCACATCCTTGTTATTCCGCGCCGGCACATTGCCACGGTTAATGATGCCAACTCGGAAGATGCGGCATTAATTGGAAAACTGACTCTGGCGGCCCAGCGGGTGGCAAAGGATCTCAGTGTTGCTGAAGATGGATACCGCCTGGTGATGAACTGTAACGACCACGGCGGCCAGACGGTTTTTCATTTACATCTACACTTGCTGGCCGGTCGCCCAATGCATTGGCCACCGGGTTAACCATGGCCCTGCCCTTAGTGATTGTTGCTGCTACGTTTCAGGTCCTGCGCCATGACCTGGACACCCCCATTCAACACACAAGCCTGTAATCCCTTCTGTACCAACAAGAAAGCCGCGGCAGAGCTGCGACGACCGGTTCCGCAATAAACAACATACGGGATATTTTTATCGAGTTCATCCATTCTCAGGCGCAATTCATGCAAGGGAATATTAATGGCATCAGGTAAATGACTATGGTGATACTCCTTGGCATGACGTACATCCACCCAACGCGCCCCTTTAACGACACGTAAACGTGCCTCATCAGGAGAAACACGAGTAAGCAAAGGCTCTTTTAATAACTCATTGAAATCATCCTTGGACAACCGCATCACCACGCCATCAGTTTTCATGGTCACTGATGCGTTACGTTTACTACCTGACAACAGTGCTTCTTCACCAAAGCTTCGGCCCGGTTCCAGTGTTGCCAAGTCAACCGTTCGCGTGACTTTTGCCTCACCCTCTGTCAATACGTAGTAAAAATCACCCGCTTCGCCCTGCGAGACAATCGTATCTCCCTTATTAACATGTATGCTTTCCATGCGTCCGAGCAATTGCTTGATGTTGGCTGGTGGCATGGATTTAAATGCCATGATGTGGCGCATTTTACGGATCCAACTGCGATCCTCATCACCGCTTGCCGGTTCTGTAATTATAATGGTTTTTGCAAAATCAATATCTTGTTGTTCAACTGGTGCTACTTGCTGTTGCGAACTTGCTAGCCGTTGCGGGGCTGATGTTTGATTTGATGCCACGACTGTCGTTTCCGACACTGCCATCTGGTCCCACATCATCATATAATCCAGAACACTGTTATCAATACGTACGACTTCAACCCGAGTTAACGCTGAACAACTAGCCTGGCGCGGCTGACTGTCATCTAGAGGAAAGCGCGCTTGTTGATCTTTATATGAAATAATTTTGTCTATCTTGCCATCGGACGAAGTTAACTGCACATCCCCTTCCAATAAATAAACAGTCTGATTATCAATATCTCCCTCACGAAATAAATTGCCTCCAATCCCCAGATGTTCGATATAACTCAGAGGCATTAATTCCTGCAACCGCTCCTCTGACAAGGCAGTAATGGGCTCAAGCATTTTGAGCTGGTCAATACTGATAGTTCTCTTGTTTGTCATGAATCTCTGGTTATTTGGTCATTATTAGTTAGTATGGCTTGATTATTATTGTTTTGCTTAGCTTATTTGATATCGATATTCCAAAATTATCAGCAAACCAGGCCAAATGTGTTAGTTATCACACCCAAAGCAATCATGACAAATGGCATCTCATCGAAAGTGTTAACCCGTTCACATTTCATTATGCCATCGTCTATTTTAAAAATGATTATTGTTATCCATCCGCTTGTTAGGCAATAACCCGGATCAACACCAATGAATTAAGTCTGCATTATGCTACGTAAGTCAAAAACATGCCGGGGCAAAACGAAGAGCGTATTGTCATAAACCTGAACTAAAAAGTGGATAAATAAATCCCAGACGCATATGACAGTTCAGGAAATAATTTCTCGCTTCGGAACTGGAGACAGAAATTTCTTTGCTAACTGTGGTGGCGCTGTGTCAAACGCGCAGCCCACCCAAACGCTTCATTACTAATTGCCGATACCAACTGATACCACTATAGAATCCCGCGCCGGCAACCATCAGGATGCCCACCAGCCACCAGTACCAACTAGCCTCACCA
>JAHEIJ010000177.1 GCA_024639445.1 Gammaproteobacteria bacterium | reverse complement strand
TCTTGGCGTCATATTCCATCCGAGTTGCTTTGGCGTTTACGGGTTTCTGTCGGTGGTCGGGTTGCTGTATCAGGGTAGCTGGACTGCCGATAACGATCACCTTGCTTAAAATTTCGTCTTGCAGGAACACGGTGACTTCATCGCCATTTACCCGCAGACTCCCCTGGGTAAACTGCACATTCCCCTCGTAGAAGCTCACACCTTCTTTCTCTTTCACTGTAATGCGATCGGCCTCGATATAGATTGGTTGGTCACGATCCGATTCAAGTCCCCAGCCGCTCTGGCTGAGTAGTAATAGGCATGTCATTAACATCTTATTGTTGGAATACATATACGCCCATACCTTTGGCCAGTAACTCCATACGCCCCTCGGCCATATAGACCTGCATTCCTGTCCCCCTGAGCTCACTCTCGCCACTTTTGATTTTTACTGCGGCGGCGGTTTCCGCATAATCATCGTCAGGCAGGATAAGCAAATCCCGGGTATACAAGCGAGTCGCAGGTTGCTTACCTTCGGCAGGGCGGTGCATGGTGACCTCTCCGTCCAGAAAAACCTGTCGGCCTTTATCGTAGATACGTCCTGTCTCCGACTCAGCTGTCCAGGGGGGTAATTGTTGACGATAATATTCCAGGCGCGGCGCCTGTAAACTGACGCTTTTATCATCAGGATAGTGGTTGACGACTTCTGCCGTTAAGCGGTAGCGGGGATTACCCTTGGCGTCCATCATGGTGCTGGTAACATCTTCGATAAAATAATCAGGATCATGGCGCACTTTTTGTGGGCCACTCGCAGTCGTTGATCGGAATGTCGTCACCAACCAGTTGCCATAGGCAGCAATCAGTAATACCACAGCCAGAATAATGAGGAATTGCAGGCGACTCATATAAGAAATGGCTTGAGTTGTGTATCGAGCGTATTCTGGGCTTCCATGATGAGTTCACAGACATCGCGGGCCGCTCCCCGTCCGCCGCCATGGGGGGTTTGCCAATGGGCATGCTGTTTGGCAAGCGGGTGTGCATCCTGCACGGCAATTGCCAGTCCAACTTGCCGCATCACCGGCAGGTCGACAACGTCGTCGCCAACATAAGCTGTTTGTTCAAATGTAAGCTCCAGCTTGGCAAGCAATTCCTTGAGAGCGGGTAGTTTCTCAAGCCGGCCCTGGTAGACGTATTCGATGTCGAGATTTTCCATACGGTGTTTAACAACTTCAGATGTGCGTGCTGTGATGATGCCAACTTCGACACCACTTTTCCGAAGCAGTTTCATTCCCAGTCCGTCGCGCGAATGGAAGGCCTTGTATTCCTGGCCATCATCACCGATAAACAGGCTACCGTCAGTAAGCACACCATCGACGTCGAATACTACCAGCTTGATTTGTGCGGCCTTGGCCAGAATATCTTTCATATTCGTTCTCTCTTGCTGAACACCCTAGACTACGCCGGCCCGTAACAGATCATGCATGTTGATAGCACCAATTAATTGTTGTTGCGTATCCACTACGGGCATGGCATTGATGCGTTTTGTATCCATCAGTTGCAGGGCTTCGGCAGCCAATTGATCCGGGCGAATTGTTTTGGGTTCCCGGGTCATGCAGTCCGCGATGCCGAGTTCACGCACATTGACTTCCCCGTGGTCCAGGACCCGACGCAGATCGCCGTCAGTAAAGACACCAATCACCTGGTCATCTGGATCGGTGATCACCGTCATGCCCAACCCCTTTTGCGTCATTTCCACCAAAGCTTCACTCAAGCTCGCAGCTTCGCTAACCCGGGGTATTCCCTCTCCCGTGTGCATAATGTCCTGCACATGTAGCAGCAGGCGTTTGCCAAGTCGGCCACCGGGGTGGGAGAGGGCAAAATCATTGGCTGTGAATCCCCGAGACTCCAGTAATGACACGGCGAGGGCATCCCCCATGACCAGGGTTGCGGTGGTGCTGGAAGTCGGGGCCAATCCCAACGGACAGGCTTCCTTATCAACACTGATATCGAGGTGTACGTTCGCTTCTTCGGCCAGGCGCGAGCCGGGATTGCCGGTCAGGGCAATCAGCGGAATACCCAGACGTTTAATCAGAGGCAAAATGGTCAATATCTCGTCAGTTTCACCGGAGTTGGAGAGAGCCAGCACCACATCCTGTTGAGTAATCATGCCCAGGTCACCATGGCTGGCCTCGCCGGGGTGGACAAAAAAGGCAGGTGTGCCGGTACTGGCCAGGGTAGCGGCAATCTTGCCTCCGATATGCCCCGATTTTCCCATGCCGGTGACCACGATGCGCCCCTTGCAACCTAACATATGCTCGCAGGCCTGATAAAAAGTGTCGTCTATGCGCGTTTTAAGATGGCGAACCGCATCGGCCTCGGTCTCAATGACCGCAGTCGCGAGAGTAGTGACTTTGTCTTTATCCATGGATTGCCGTTAGCCTCTGACCGGATAACCCAGGTCGTTGAGTTTGGAGTGAATATCCTTGTCATTGTAGCCTTCACCGTGGATGGTGACCGCACCACTCTCAATATTTACCGTTACCTCATCGATACCGGGCAGCGCCGATAGCCCTTTCTGTATCGCATTGGCACAACCACCACATTTTACATTCTCGACCTGTAACTCAAGTGAACCCATGACAACTCCCCGCGTTTAAGACCTCACGCTATGGTACAACAGTCCCAGATAGACGAAGTAGGCGATCAGCAGCAACAAACCTTCTACCCGGTTGATCCGCCCCTGACCCCGAAAACCGTAGGCCATGACAAACAGCGCGATGCTAAGGCCAATCATATAAGTATAATCCCGGGTCAGGATCTCTGGCTCCAGCAGGGTTGGATGAATCACGCCCGGCAAACCCAGTACTGCCAGCAGGTTAAACATGTTTGAACCAATGACATTCCCAATGGCAATATCGGGCTCATTGCGCAGGGCGCTCATGACCGAGGCCGCCAGTTCCGGCAGGCTGGTACCGATGGCCACGATGGTCAAACCGATGATGAGATCACTGATGCCCATGGTCAGGGCGATATCAACTGCACCCCATACGAGTAGGCGGGAACTACCCAGCAGCAGGATCATACCCAAGGCGAGCCAGAACAGCGCTTTGCCGGTGGAAACACGTGGAATTTCCTTATCGAATTCATCCTCCATCGGATCATGCTCGCGTCTTAAGCTCAGACGGATCATCCACATCACCATGATCACCAGACCAATGAGCAGAATAATTCCATCCAGCCGACTCATTTCCCCGTCGAGCAGTAGCATCAGACTAACCAGCATGATTATAAACATCAGTGGGTATTCACGCCGCAGGGTGTCGGACTTGACCACTAGTGGAGTGATAATGGCGGTCACCCCCAGTACCAGACCGATATTGGTAATGTTTGAGCCGAGGGCGTTGCCTATCCCCAGTGCAGGATTGCCCTGCCAGGCTGCCATGGCGGACACCAGGATCTCGGGCGCGGAGGTGCCGATACCGACAATGGTCAAGCCAATGATGAGGGGTGACACGCCCAGGTTTCGGGCGGTGGCGGAGGCGCCATCCACAAAACGGTCGGCTCCCCATACCAGTAAGGCAAAGCCACTGATTACGGCGAAAATAGGGACAAGCAGTTCTGAGGTCATCGTTTTGGTTTAATTCGGTTGTTGCATGTCATGGAACTTGTTCCGGACTGGATGGTGAGTCTGGTGTTGATTGTTGCTGTTCGAGTTCCAGCTCCAGTTCAAGTTCCAGTTCCAAATCGGCATCGGTGCTGGGATCAAACTGCATGGTTTCATCAATTGGTGGATTACCGTTATATATCAGGTTGCGGCGGTGTTGCAGATAGGCATCACGCACGAAGATATAGGGATCAATCGCCGCCTGATCCAGGATGCGGCTGGCACTGAGTAAATCAGCACGGGTATCGATAAAGCGCAAGATAACAGCACCCCAGTAGACATTACCTTCTTCCTCGATTTGAAATAGCGGATCCACATAAATGTCTCCCACCAGACCCACGCTGTCACGCACAGTGCTGGGGCCAAGCAGGGGCAACACGAAATAAGGGCCATCGGGTACACCCCAGACGGCAAAAGTCTGGCCGAAATCTTCATCATGCTTTTGCAAGCCCATGTGAGAGGCCACATCAATCAGACCAAATATGCCTACCGTACTGTTCCAGAGAATCCGGCCAAAATCGGACACGCCTCTTTCTATGTTAAATTGCAGAAAGTTGTTAACCATTACATTGAGGTCACCAATGTTATCGAAAAAATTGGATATCCCGGTCTCGACCAGATCTGGTGTTATATTTTGGTAACCCTGCGCCACCGGTCGCAAGATGGCGCTGTCTAGGGAATCATTAAAGCTGAACATAAAACGATTGTAGGACTCAAAGGGATCTCGCTCATCAGGTGGGCCTGGCACACTGGCGCAACCACCCAGCAGTGCCAGAGTAAGAAACAGCAGTAGCAGATAAACTGAATTAACGGGTGAGTTCGTGGTTGTAGCTTGCAAGAGGTTATTCTTTATATAGTATTGTTTAGTGAATTCAACGTGCTTTAGTGCGGGTCGCGCCACAACGTGCGCAGCGATAGCGCGTCACCATCCTGCCTTGTTTGACATCAAATGGATTACCCTGCACGACCTCCCATTTGTGGAAGCCGCTTTTACACAGGGTTTTTCCCTTGTACTTGTCTTTCGGGCGGAGCTTTTTTAAGGTTACGACATCACCCATGACTTTCTGCCTTTTCGATCCTGGGCGCTATTATTCCATATCTACAGCAACTTGAGACAGGTCAATCTACATTATGGCACGTGACTATCCACTTCTTATCGGCGCCAGTGGCTGGTTCCACTCGGGCTGGGCAGCCGATTATTATCCGGAAGACTTGCCTTCGGACTGGCGATTGAGTTACTACGCCAATGAATTTCCAGTGGTGCTGGTGACAGCAGAAGAATGGCGTTTGCCCGAGGCGGATGCTACACAATGGTGTGAGGCTAGTGAGGCGTCTTTTCGGTTTGTAGTGGAAATTAGCGCCAATACTGCCGAGGAAGCACAGTCACAGTTACACAGGGCCGCTGCTTTTGGTGACCGCTGTGTCGGCATTCTGTTACGGACCAGGGTGAATTCAGATGTGGCGACACTAATAAGTCTGCTTGAAAGCGTAGAGGCTTTTTCGCCGCTCTGCGTGGATTTTGGCAACGAGAATCCTGCTGGTAACGTTTTACAAACGTTACGTAGCAGGCAGATAAGCTGCTGTTGGCATGGCGAAGGTGAACCAGAGTGGCTAATGTTGGGGTCTTTTGGGGTGGCGAGAATTATCACCAATGATGTCAATCCCAGGCAAATCAGGTATTGGGTGGAGACCTGATTT
>JAHEIJ010000176.1 GCA_024639445.1 Gammaproteobacteria bacterium | reverse complement strand
CCGCCGGTCCCATCAAGACCCTGGCGGCCGCAGGGATCAGTAATTTCCGCAAAATGCTAAATGAAGTCGAAAATACCGCACCCCTGCGCCGCAATGTCACCATTGAACAGGTGGGTAATGCCGCCGCTTTCCTCTGCTCGGATCTCGCTGACGGTATTACCGGTGAACTGACCTACGTGGATTCCGGTTATAACATGATCGGCATGCGACCCCTCGATAGCGAATAATCCGTAATCCTGTCATACCAAAAGCCCCGCTATAGCGGGGCTTTTTTTATCCCCAATTCCACCAATCAGGACTTCGAACGCTTCGTCGAGATATGCATGCCGACAAAACTCGCGACCAGAATCGCGATGTAAAATTGACCGAACAGGGCCTCGAGATACGCCAGGGTGCGGGCAATGGGTGACACAGGTATGATGTCGCCATAACCCAGGGTGGAAAGGGTGATGTAACTGAAATACAACAAGTCGCTAAATCGCTGTTTACCAGAATCCACGGTAATACCGTTAAATGCGCCTGGGTGTATTATCGACTCAAAGAAATAAAAGATACTCCAGCATATTCCTATCAGGATATACACGCAGATCGATCCCATGATCATATTTAGATCAATCTTCTCGCCCGTAAACAGGACCTCAAATGCGAGAAAGGTGGTAAACAGGTAAAACAACAAGGCAACAACCATGTTAATGTAATGCGCCCAGGCATGATCGAATATGGCGTGCATCAGAATATTAATTGCGCCCACTGTAATCAGAAGAATGCCAAGCCTGAACCAGATGCGATGTGGTGCAATACTCCACACGCCGACGATCAAGGTTCCTTCAATCAAAAGCATCAGAACCTGATCGCCCCCCAACATCGGGTATTGATTCAGAAAAGCGATAATCAGCAGAAATGCCAGTAACGCGACCAGTAAATAAGCAAAGTTTCCTCTTACACGCATAGCAAGCATTCCTGTTTCAGGATTCAAGGATTCCCTTTTCACCTTCAGTACGGGCAATGATTACCGCCCCAACGGAATCACTGAACACGTTTACCGCCGTGCGGAACATGTCCAGGATACGATCCACCGCCAGGATCAATCCCAGCGCCTCCAGGGGCAAACCAATGGTCGTAAGAATAATGGTTATGGCGACCAGGCTGGCCGCCGGGATACCGGCAACCCCAATCGAAGTAAGCAAGGCCACCAGCACAATAACAAACTGTGTAGTAAAACTGAGCTCCAGCCCATACGCCTGGGCGATAAACATGGCGGCCACACACTCATACAGGGCAGTCCCATCCATATTGACCGTTGCACCCAGCGGTAATACAAAACTGCTGGTCCGGTTTGATACCTTGGCGTTTTTTTCCACACAATCCAGGGTAATCGGCAAGGTTGCAGAGGATGAAGCGGTAGAGAATGCCGTCAACAAAGCCGGCGCCATTGCCACATACTGCCGGAATGGTCGCACCCGCCCGATGAATTTCAATAATATGGGTAAGGTGATAAATACATGTACCGCCAAGGCGAGCAACACGGTGATGAAGTACACACCGAGCGAAGCCGCCAATTCACCAACCTGTCCCGGTTCAATACTTGCAATAACCTTGGCAACCAGGCCAAACACTCCCAAAGGCGCGAACTTCATAATAAAGTCGGTGATTTTCATCATGGTGTGATAAACACCTTGCCAGAAGGTGAGCTGCATATCCTGCCGGGCCTCACCAATACGGGTCATGAAGTATCCGAATAACAGGCTGAAAAATATCAATCCCAGCATTTGCCCATTGGCCGCCGCGGCAACAATATTTGGTGGGACCATACTGAGAAACACATCGGCGATATCCCCAACACCTCGACTGCCGACTTTATCCGATGCAATCGCCGCTTGTTCAAGATTCAATCCAAGAACGTCACGCGCCGGCTGACCATCAATAATCCCGGGGGCAAACAAGTTAACCAATAGCAACCCAGTTAGAATAGCAAGCAGACTCGTTGCCAGATAATACAGAACTGTTTTACCACCAAGACGCCCAAGGCCAACTGTGCCCCCTACTCCGGCAATCCCGACAACGATTGATGAAACAATCAGCGGCACTATGATCATCTTCAAGGCGTTGAGAAACAAGGTGCCGACAAAATTGAAAATGTCGTAGAAAAGAACACCAAAAATACTGGCTTCCTTACCCGCCAGCATACCGGCGACCACAGCGAGCCCCAGTGCAATCAGGATTTGCCAGTGAAGTTTCATTTTAAGCATTGCACCTCTCCCATGACCTGATTAATTATTGCAACAAAAAGGGGGCCAACGCCCCCTTTTTATTATCCAGTATTATTCTTCAGTTGGTTGCAGGTTACGCGTAATATCCGCCTTGCTCTCTAAATAAGCAAGAAAAGCATTGTACTCAATCTGTCCTGACAGGTTTGCCCGTTGCTGCTTAACGGCCTGCAGACTAGCCTCGTCAGCTGCCGGCTCACCATCCTTTACAGCATACAGTGCCAGCACCACGGCATCCCCGCCGGGTAATGTCAGACTGGTGAACTCCGCTTGATTATCTTGAGGGTGTGGCAGACTGAAGACGGTTTCCCGAATCTGGTTGTCCAGCTTGTCACCCTCAGACGGAATTCGCTTGATAAAACCGGCATCCTGCCATTTTTGTTCATAATCAGCGGCAACGCGTTTTGGATCTTCAGCTTCGGTGAGACGTACCAGTGCCGCTGCAGCATCCTTTGTTGCCAACTCTTTTGCCTGCTGTTGTTTCAGTTGGCCAACAATAGAATCCCGCACTTCTTCCAGGGGTTGTTGTGAAGCGACCTTCTGTTCGCGTAAGCGCAAAACAACAACATGGGTATCCGAGAGTTCAATCAACTCACTGTTGCGATTCTGGTTTAGTACTTCATCACTAAATGCCGCCGAGAAGACTTTTGGATTAGCGAACAAGTCCTGACCACCACTGGCCGTAAACATCGGACTGTGCTTTATTTTCAGCCCCATTTCTGCAGCAACCGGCTCGAGGGAATCAGAGATTTCGTAACTGAGGTTGTTAAGCTTATCAACCTCTTCATAGAATCGTTTCTCAGCCTGTTCGGTTTGCAGGTCAGTACGAATTTGCGCTTTAACCTCGTCAAAAGGTTTGAGCTGAACCGGTTTAATCTCGGTCACTTCGATTAAGTGATAGCCAAAACGAGTACGTATCGGCTGGCTCAATTGACTCTTGTTCAGCTGGAATGTGGCTTGCTCAAATGCCTTGTCCATTACGCCCAGACCGATAAATCCAAGATCACCGCCCTGGGAAGCCGAACCGGGATCCTGTGACTCTGTCTTTGCAATATTTGCAAAGTCTTCACCACTTTTTATGCGTGCCGCCAGCGCTTCAATTTGTTCACGCGCCTGCTGTTCATCAACAGTGGCATTAACCGGTATCAGGATATGGCGAACCTTACGCTGTTCCGGCTGGCTCACATAGCTTTGCCGGTTCTGCTCGTAGTAGTCTTTGATTTCGGCTTCGCTGAAATCGATTTGCCGGGCCATTTCAGCCAGATCGAGTTCGATGTAATCAACTCCAACTTCTTGTGATGTATTGAATGCAATGGCATTTTGTTGGTAATAGGCATTAATGTCGTCATCACTGATTTTTATTTTTTTAAGATAACGCTGATGTGGCAGGCGCATATAGCCTATCTTGCGTTGTTGTTCCTGCAATTGCTGAAATCGATTGCCTTCCTGATCTGTTACAATGCTTGAACGTGATATTGCATTACGCAGTTGCTCATTAGCGATATCCCGCGCCATTTGCATTTCGAATAACTCGCTGCTCATGCCTTGAACTGCAAGCACGCGGCGATAATTTTCAGCCGAAAATTCCCCATTCGCATTATGGAAGGCTGGAATTTTTTGCAGCGAAGCTACTATCTGTTCGGGAGAGACCTGGTAATTTTCTGCCTCGAGTTCCTGGTTAATTAACTCGCGTTGGATTAATCCGTCCAGAACCTGTTGCTTCATAACTTCTTCACTAAACAGGTCGGCACGATAATTGCTGCCTAGCATTTGTTGCAGTCGTCGCTGTGCATTCTGATATTCGCGCAACAGTTCTCTTTCACTGATCTCTACACCATTCACGCTTGCGACGACTGACTTGGCAGTACCCGATAAATAACTACTGAGCCCAAACAACGCAAAGGTAATAATGATAAGACCAACAATAGCCCATACGACTATGCCTTGGGCGCGATCACGAATTGATTGCAACATGATTTAGCACTGAATTTTGTTGTGTTGTAGAAAACAAAAAAGGGCGTGCAAATAATGCGGCGCCCTTTATTGTGTTTACTGGCGGACCGGACGGGACTCGAACCCGCGACCTCCGGCGTGACAGGCCGGCATTCTAACCAGCTGAACTACCGGTCCACAACTGGTGGGTGCTGAGGGGATCGAACCCCCGACCCTCGCCTTGTAAGGGCGATGCTCTCCCAGCTGAGCTAAGCACCCCTGCTGAAGGCGCGCTAGTTTACGGCATCCTTGAGCGCTTTACCAGCCTTAAACCCAGGAACTTTTGCCGCTGGAATATCGATAGGTTCGCCAGTGCGTGGATTACGACCAGTACGAGCTGCACGGTCCTTTACAGAAAAAGTACCAAACCCAACCAGGGTTACCTGGTCACCATTGGCTAATGATTTTGAAATACTGTCCAGCATAGTATCGACAGCACGAGATGCCGCTGCCTTGGAAATGTCGGCGCCTTCTGCGACCGCATCAATTAATTCAGTCTTATTCACAGACTTCCCCCTTAGGATTGTTATTAGAAAAACACCGCCAGTGATTTTGGCGGTATTCATGACTTAGAGCGTGATAAAGTTTATACCAACTGGCCAGGGCATTGGTCAAGGAAACGGCCCGTAATCCCTGGAAAAAACAGGAATCACGGGCCATTAAAGTACTTGACAATCAATGATGTCGAAGTGTGCTGTTTTTATCCTCTGCCTTCCCTTCACTACTCTTTACGACTTCCTTAGTGCTCTCGTCCAGAGGTTCAGGCAAACGAGACAGTGCCACTTCGAACACTTCATCGATCCATTTCACCGGACGTATCTCGAGGTTTTCCTTGATGTTTTCCGGTATTTCAGTCAGGTCACGGGTATTTTCATCGGGAATCAGCACCGTCTTAATGCCGCCACGATGAGCTGCCAGAAGTTTCTCCTTAAGACCGCCGATGGGTAAAACTTCACCACGTAAGGTGATCTCGCCGGTCATGGCGACGTCCGCCCGCAGACCAAGGGTATCACCCCGTTGAAGCATGTCATAAAGACTTCGGACACGGGAAGTCAGAATTGGTTTCTCTCTTCACACGATTCAAGAG
>JAHEIJ010000175.1 GCA_024639445.1 Gammaproteobacteria bacterium | reverse complement strand
GCTATGGCCTGCCTGAGCAAGGCCTTTTGAACTGAAAATACCATTCTCCTCCAGCGCTAAGACACTGAACAGACAATCTTTTTCAGCCTTGACGCTGTTTGTGACGCGGATCCTTACAGATCACTCGCACCACACCGTCGCGACGAATGATCTTGCAGTTGCGACACAGTTTCTTCACAGATGCACGAACTTTCATTACTCTTACTCCAATAAATTCTGGTCAAACCTAGCGCAACAGTCCGGTTCCACCCTGCCCCTTCAGATTGGCCTTCTTCATCAGGCCCTCATACTGGTGGGACATCAAGTGCGCCTGAACCTGCGCCATAAAATCCATTACCACAACCACGATGATCAACAGGGACGTACCACCGAAATAGAAAGGTACGTTCCAGTAAACGATCAGAAACTCCGGCAACAGGCAAACGGCAGTTATATAGGCTGCCCCAACCAGGGTTAAACGCCCCAGAATGGTATCGATATAACGCGCGGTCTGTTCACCCGGACGTATTCCAGGGATGAAGGCTCCTGAACGTTTCAGGTTGTCTGCGGTTTCTTTCGGGTTGAACATCAACGCCGTATAGAAAAAGCAGAAGAATATAATCGCAATCGCATACATCAGCACATATACAGGCTGCCCCGGCGATAACATGGTCGCCACATCCTGCAACCAGCTAAATGGCCCTTCGGTATTACCGCCAAACCAACCCGCCAGGGTCGCCGGGAACAAAATTATGCTCGAAGCAAAAATTGGCGGAATCACCCCGGCCATATTAATCTTCAACGGCAGGTGGCTGGATTGAGCCGCATACATTTTCCGACCCTGCTGGCGTTTGGCGTAATTCACCGTGATTCGACGTTGGCCACGTTCCATAAACACCACAAACGCGGTTACGGCCAATGCCAGGATAAACAAAATCAAAATAAACCCGTAACTCAGCTCACCGGTACGGCCTAACTCCAGGGTGCCCCCAATGGCTGAAGGCAAACCGGCAACAATACCGGCAAAAATAATCATCGAGATACCGTTACCAATACCCCGTTCGGTAATCTGTTCCCCCAACCACATGAGGAACATCGTCCCGGTCACCAGCGTTACTACGGTGGTGAAATAAAAAGTATTCGGGTCAATCATCACCAGACCCTGTTGGCGCGAAAGTGCAACGGCCACACCCAATGCCTGGAAAGTAGCCAGACCCAACGTTGCCATACGCGTGTACTGGGTAATTTTCCGTTTACCCGCTGCGCCTTCCTTGCTCAACTGCTCCAGCTTCGGGTGCACCTTGGTCAACAACTGCACAATAATCGAAGCCGAGATGTAGGGCATGATCCCCAGGGCAAACAGCGACAAGCGCTCCAGTGCGCCCCCGGAGAACATATTGAACATCGACAGGATGGTGCCCTGCTGCTGCTCAAACATTTCCGCCAGCCTAGCCGGATTGATACCTGGGATGGTAATAAACGAACCGACACGGAAAACCAGCAACGCACCAAGCAGAAAGAAAATCCGCTGTCGCAGCTCGGTAAATTTCCCCGCCGCCAGTGCGTCAGCCATCCCTGCCCGCGAGGTTCCCACCTAAACTTACTCTTCGACCTTGCCGCCAGCGGCTTCAATTGCTTCACGTGCACCCTTGGTGACGCGAATCCCTTTCAAAGTAACTGCCTTTTCAAGTTTGCCGGAGACCATAACCTTGACATGCTGAATACTCTTGTTGATCAGGTTGGCCTCTTTTAGCGCAGCCAGATCAATCACGTCAGCATCAATGTTGTTCAGCTCATGCAAGCGGATTTCGTCCGTTACCATGCCAACACGGGAGCGGAAACCAACCTTGGGTACACGACGCTGCAGCGGCATTTGACCGCCTTCGAAGCCAACCTTGTGGAATCCACCGGAACGAGACTTCTGTCCCTTGTGACCACGACCACAAGTCTTACCCGAGCCAGAACCGATACCACGTCCCACGCGCTTACGTGATTTATTGGATCCTGCCGCCGGTTTGAGGGTATTTAAAAACATATTTAGTTCTCCTCAACCTTTACCATGTAGTTGACCTTGTTAATCATGCCACGCGTACATGGGGAATCTTCCACCTCAACCGTTTGATGCATACGACGCAGACCCAGACCGGTCACACATGCCTTATGGGAGGCCAGTCGTCCATTGGTACTGCGTACCAGCGTTACTTTGATTTTAGCTTTCTCTGCCATGGTCTTATTCCAGAATATCTTCCACAGATTTACCACGTTTGCTGGCGACTGCATCCGGTGATGACATGTTACCCAATCCCTTGATAGTGGCGCGGACAACATTAACCGGGTTATTAGAACCAATACATTTAGCCAGGACGTTACTTACACCAACCACGTCAAATACAGCACGCATCGGACCACCGGCGATTACACCTGTACCTTCAGAAGCCGGCTGCATGAACACCTTGGCGGCACCATGCTCAGACGTAATCGGATACTGCAGAGTACCGTCCTTGATGGACACCTTAACCATGTTCTTACGTGCATTTTCCATGGCCTTGGAAATTGCAACCGGAACCTCACGCGCCTTACCACGGCCGAAGCCAACACGACCCTGGCCATCGCCGACCACGGTCAGGGCGGAAAAACCGAATATTCTGCCACCCTTAACCACCTTGGCTACGCGACGTATACCAACCAGACGTTCTTGCAAACCGTCGGTGCTTTGTTCTTTATCAAATCCTGCCATTATTCAACCCTTAGAGTTGCAGTCCAGCTTCACGCGCTGCATCAGCCAACGCCTTGATCCGGCCATGATATTTAAAACCTGAACGATCAAATGCCACACTGGTAATTCCGGCGGCTTTCGCCTTTTCCGCAATAGCCTTACCGACCGCGACCGCAGCATCAATATTACTGGTACTCTTTACGCTACCCTTAATATCAGCCTGCACTGTCGAGGCACTCGCCATCACCTCACTACCATTAGGCGCGATCACCTGGGCATAGATATGACGTGGCGTGCGGTGTACAGTCAGCCGCGGCACTGCCAATTCACGAATCTTGGCACGAGTGCGGCGTGAGCGACGTAAACGAGATGTTCTTTTATCCATCGTCTTATCCTGCCCTTACTTCTTCTTGGCTTCTTTACGAACAATATGTTCGTCTGCGTACTTCACGCCTTTACCCTTGTAGGGTTCCGGCGGACGGAAGGCACGAACTTCAGCGGCAACCTGGCCAACCTGTTGTTTGTCCATACCTTTAATCACCACTTCTGTCTGACTTGGTGTTTCAGCAGTAATTCCATCCGGCAATTCATAATTGATCGGATGCGAATGCCCAAGCGTCAGGTTTAATACCTTACCCTGCGCCTGAGCTCGATAACCAACACCTACCAGTTCCAGTTTTTTTTCAAAACCAGTACTGACGCCGGTCATCATGTTGTTAATTACCGCGCGCGCCGTACCGCTCTGCGCAATAGCACTATCCATTCCTTCGCGTGGATTGAAACTTAGTAACGCATCATCACGTACAACCTCGACAGCCGGATGCACAACATGATCCATGCTGCCCTTGCTGCCCTTTACGTTGACGTTCTGTGCGTTGATAGTTACTTCAACACCAGAAGGAATCATAATCGGAGTTATTCTTGCCATGCCTTGCTACCTTTTACTGTACGTAACACAGTACTTCACCACCCTGCCCGGCCTTGCGAGCGGCGCGGTCGGTCATGAGACCAGAGGAGGTGGAAACAATTGCAACACCCAAACCACCCATTACCTTAGGCAGTTGATCCTTACCTTTATAAATACGCAGGCCCGGACGACTGACACGCTTAATCTTTTCGATTACCGGCTTACCTTCATGGTATTTAAGCGTCACATTCAGCGTAGGTTTGCCATCCTGCTCGATTGCTGCAAATTCGGCGATATAACCTTCATCCTTCAGAACCTGTGCAATCGCCTGCTTCTGCTTGGATTGCGGCATACTTACTTCGGACTTACCGGCAGCCAATGCATTACGAATGCGTGTCAGCATATCTGCAATCGGGTCTGTCATACTCATCAGGGTTACTCCTAAATTCTCTATTACCAGCTGCCCTTGCGCAGGCCAGGTACATCACCGCGCATGGTATGCTCACGTAGCTTGTTACGACACAGGCCAAACTTGCGGTATACCGCATGGGGACGGCCAGTCAAACGGCAACGACGTTGCACGCGCGCTGGGCTGGCATCACGCGGCAGTTTCTGCAGCTTGGTTTGTGCATCCATCCGTTCCTCAAAACTTGAGTTCGGACTCTTGATAATTGCTTTCAACTCAGTACGCTTGGCTTCGTACTTCTTTACCGTCTTAATGCGCTTCTTTTCGCGCTCAACCATGCAAACCTTGGCCATTTCGTTCTCCTCAGCCTTGTCCCTTAATCGGGAAGTTAAAGGCGGTCAGCAACGCCCGGCCTTCCTCGTCATTTTTCGCCGTGGTGGTAATAGTAATATCAAGACCACGCAGGGTATCAATCTTGTCATAATCGATTTCCGGGAAAATGATCTGCTCTTTCACACCCATGCTGTAGTTGCCACGCCCATCAAACGACTTGGGACTCAGACCACGGAAATCACGAACACGTGGAATCGCGACACTGATGAGGCGATCCAGGAATTCATACATACGTTCTCTACGTAGTGTGACCTTGCAACCAATTGGCCAGCCTTCACGGACTTTAAACCCCGCGATGGATTTACGTGCCTTGGTGACTATCGGCTTTTGGCCGGAAATCTTGGTCATATCACTGACTGCATGTTCCATGACTTTCTTGTCGCCCAGGGCCTCACCAACACCCATATTCAGGGTGATCTTGGTGATGCGTGGTACTTCCATCACACTCTTGTAACCAAACTGCTCCTGGAGCTGCTTGACCACACTGTCTTTGTAGAATTCTTGTAACCTAGCCATCTTTCTTTAACCTGCCCTGCTTAGGCGTCAATAACTTCACCGTTAGATTTGAAATAACGCACCTTGCGACCATCTTCCAGAACTTTAATGCCAACACGATCGGCTTTACCGGTAACCGGGTTAAAAATCGCAATATTGGAAATATCCAGTGGCATTTCCTTTTCAATAATTCCGCCAGGGGCACCTGCGGCCGGATTCGGCTTTTGATGCTTTTTGGCGATATTAACGTTCTCAACAACAACACGATCCAACTCGCTCACAACCCGAACGACACTACCGCGCTTGCCTTTATCCTTGCCTGTAATGACGATAACGTCATCACCTTTTTTAATCTTCTGCATAGCTTTAACTCTCTGCCCTTATAAAACTTCGGGGGCCAATGAAATAATTTTCATAAAGTTCTCGGTGCGCAGCTCACGGGTTACCGGACCAAATATACGAGTACCGATCGGTTGCAACTGGGGGTTCAA
>JAHEIJ010000009.1 GCA_024639445.1 Gammaproteobacteria bacterium | reverse complement strand
CCAACTACCGTTGCCTGCCTATGAACAAGTGTTAAAGGCTTCCCATGCCTTTAATCTGCTCGACGCACGCCATGCCATTTCAGTAACCGAGCGCCAGCGCTATCTTCTGCGGGTTCGCAACCTGGCCCGCGCAGTGGCGGAAACTTATTATGCTTCGCGTGAAGCACTCGGCTTTCCCATGCTGCACACTACCAACAAGGAGGCCGCATCATGAGCCAGGACCTCCTGATAGAAATCGGCACCGAGGAATTGCCGCCCAAGGCCCTGAAGAAATTGTCGCTGGCGTTTCTCGGCGCTGTCAAAACCGGCCTGGAAAAAGCGGATTTAGAGTTCGCGAACATCAGGCCTTTTGCCTCGCCCCGTCGACTCGCACTACTTATTAGCGAACTGGCCGAACATACGCCGGACAAAAACATTGAGCGCCGTGGCCCGGCCCTACAGGCCGCTTATGGCGAAGACGGTTGCCCCACCCAGGCAGCCATTGGTTTTGCCCGTTCCTGCGGGGTCGAAGTTGAAGATCTCGACAAGCTGGAAACCGACAAGGGCAGCTGGTTAGTATACAAAAGCCAGCAACAAGGGCAGGCAACTTCTGCGCTGATTCCCGATATTGTCACCGCCGCCCTGGATGCATTACCTATACCGAAACGTATGCGCTGGGGAAGTCTGGACGCCCAGTTTGTTCGCCCGGTTCACTGGGCCATATTATTGTTCGGCAATGACATTATCGAATCTGAAATTCTCAGTGTCAGGACCGGGCGTACCACCTACGGTCATCGCTTTCATCATCCCGGCCCGATTGAAATTCCTGCGCCATCAGAATATGAGGTCTTGCTGGAAAGCGAAGGCAAGGTGATCGCCGATTTTGATCGTCGGGCTTCCACGGTTCGAGCCCAGGTTGAATCCAAGGCAATGGATCTCAAGGGTCATGCGGTAATTCACGATGCCTTGCTGGAAGAAGTTACGGCCATGGTTGAATGGCCCGCGGCGGTTGCCGGACAGTTTGAAGAACGTTTTCTCGTCGTGCCACAGGAAGCCCTGATTTCCACCATGTCAGCCAATCAAAAATATTTTCACCTGGTGGATCTACAAAACAAGCTTCTGCCGTACTTCATCACCATTAGCAATATTGAAAGCCGCGATGAAGCCAAGGTTCAGGCTGGTAATGAGCGTGTTATCCGCCCACGCTTTGCTGATGCTGAATTTTTCTGGAACCAGGATCGTAAACAACGTCTCGACTCTCACCTTAAAGAACTCAAGACCGTTGTGTTTCAACAAAAGCTGGGTAGCGTGTTTGACAAGACCCAACGTGTCTCCAAACTTGCAGCCCGTATTGCCAGGCAATTAAAGGCGGAAAGTTCATTAGCGATTCGGGCAGCCGAATTAAGCAAGTGCGACCTGATGACCAAAATGGTTGGCGAGTTCCCCAATCTGCAAGGCATCATGGGCCGTTACTATGCTGAACATGATGGCGAGGATAAGGCTGTGGCCGAAGCGATTGACCAGCACTATCTTCCACGTTTTGCCGGTGATGGCCTTCCGGACGGCGTCATCAGCCAAGCTGTAGCGCTTGCTGATCGCCTTGATACACTGGTGGGTATTTTCGCTATTGGCCAACTTCCCACGGGCGATAAAGATCCCTATGCCTTACGGCGAGCCGCACTTGGGGTATTGCGCATCATGATCGAAAATAAAATCGATCTGGATCTACAGCAATTATTAACTCTGGCCGCACAACAGTTTGACGTCAACATCAAGGCTGACAAAGCCGTCGAGCAAGTTATGGACTTTATTTTCGACCGTCTACGCGCCTATTACCAGGAACAGGGCATAAGACCCGATGTGCTTGATGCGGTTACCGCACTCAAACCAGCCCGGCCTGTCGACATCAATAAACGCATTCATGCCGTAAACAGTTTCCGCAAGTTACCGGAAGCTGAAAGTCTTGCGGCAGCCAATAAGCGTAGTGGCAATATCTTAAAGAAAGTGAAGGGTAAACTGCCGAAGAAGATTAAGACCAGCTTGCTGACAGAAGAGGCGGAACAAAACCTTTACCAGGCACTCACTGAATTAACTGCATCGGTTGATCCGTTATTGGCTAGTAGTGATTACGAACCGGCCTTACAGCAGCTTGCCGGCCTGCGTGAACCGGTTGATACTTTTTTTGATGACGTCATGGTTATGGTGGATGATACAAAGCTGCGTGATAACCGCATCGCTTTATTAAATCAATTACACGGCATGTTTTTGCAGGTTGCGGACATTTCTCGCTTACAGAATTAAGCGGCTTGTCCTGATCTTTTAGTTCGTACCTTATCGACAGGATTATTCTCAAGATGAACCGTGATTCTTATCAAGCCATGCTGGACGCCGTCCAGGCCTTCCATGACAAGCATGACTTTAAGCGCACCGGTGGTGAAGAGCTGACCTATCGCGTCGCACTAATGGCGGAAGAACTGGGTGAGATTTCATCCTGTGTGACCAAAGGCAAGGATCAAGCTGAGCTGGCAGAAGAGGTCGCGGATTTATTCATCCTGTTGATCGGCACTGCCATTGCGGCTGATTTTGATTTGAACGGCGCCTTCTGGGAAAAAATGGAAAAAATTATGCAGCGGGATTCCAAAATGGTTAACGGTAGAATCCGCGTTTCCGAATTTCGGGATTAGCGCTCGTCTAGACCACCAACTATTTGTGTAACAGACTGCCTTGTCATGAAACTGATTATTCTGGACCGCGACGGTGTCATTAACCAGGACTCGGATGACTACATCAAGTCAGCTGATGAATTTATACCCCTGCCTGGCAGTCTGGAGGCGATCGCACGTCTGAAACAGGCTGGCTACACCATCGCAATTGCCACCAATCAGTCCGGCATTGCACGTGGTTTTTACGACGAGGCCACACTCGCAGCCATGCATGACAAGCTTGCCCATTTACTGGATGAGCAGGGCGGCGAAATTGACTATATTGCCTATTGTCCCCATGGGCCCGATGATGACTGTACCTGTCGCAAACCTCTTCCCGGCTTATTAACTGAAATCGGTAAGCATTTTGGTGTCGAGCTGACGAATGTACCGATTATTGGTGACTCCCTGCGTGACATCCAGGCTGCCCGCACCGTCGGCGCATTTCCGATACTCGTCAAAACCGGCAAGGGTGAGCATACTCTGGCACATATGGATCAAATCAGCGATATTCCTGTCTATAAGGATCTGGCGGCAGCGGTGGATACCCTGCTCAGCAAACCAGATTGAATTTATGCAATACTTCAAATCCCTCATCTTCAGCGCCTTTATGATCACTTCCACCGTGATCGTCGGCCTGCTCGCAATATTTTTGATACCACTACCGTTCACCACCCGCTACGCCATTGCCCATCCCTATTCCGTCATGAACGTGTCACTGTTAAAGCACCTGTGTGGCGTGGACTATGTGGTAGAGGGCAAGGAGAATATTCCTGAGGGTGCTGCCATTATCTTTTCCAAACATCAGTCGACCTGGGAAACCATGGCGTTGCAACTGGTTTTTCCACCCCAGACCTTTGTGGTTAAGCGGGAGTTAATGTGGGTACCTTTTTTCGGCTGGGGTCTGACTCTCCTCAAGCCAATTGCCATCAATCGGGCCGCCGGCCAAAACGCTGTACAACAAATCGTGAGTCAGGGAATAGAGCGCCTCAAAGCCGGGATCTGGGTTGTGATATTTCCGGAAGGCACCCGGGTTCGACCCGGCCAAAAAATCCGGTATAAAAAAGGCGGCGCCATCCTGGCTGCCGAGAGCGGTTACCCGGTTGTCCCTGTCGCGCATAATTCAGGTGAATTTTGGCCCAAGAAACAATTCCTGAAGAAGCCCGGAACCATCAGGCTGGTCATTGGCCCTCCCATTAAAACCCACGGTCGTAAGCCGGACGCCATTCTCACCGAAGCGGAAACCTGGATCGAAACCACGATGGCACAGATTAGCCCAACCCCTCAACACAACCATAATTAAAATATGGCTATTCTGGTGAAGATTTAAATATATTCGTATTTGCTGATATACTTCGCGGCCCTTGTTTGCTGCTGCACCCCGATGCTGCGCAGCTGACCCCGATTTCCAAAATACTAGAGGCTATTTCCATGCAAAACGGACGCACCACGATTACGCAGTTCATTATTGAAGAACAGCGGCACATTAAAGACGCTACCGGTGACTTTACATCCCTGTTGAATGACATCGTGACGGCCTGCAAGGTTATTTCCGACCTGGTTAATCACGGCGCGCTGGTTGGTGTGCTGGGTGCTGCCGGGACCGAAAATGTGCAGGGTGAAGACCAGAAAAAAATGGACATCATTTCAAATGATGTCTTTCTCCGGTCCAATGAATGGGCCGGCCACCTCGCCGCGATGGCCTCTGAAGAAATGGATGAGGTGTATCCAATTCCGGCAAAATACCCTCGCGGTAAGTATTTACTAACTTTTGACCCGCTGGATGGCTCGTCCAATATCGATGTGAATGTGTCGGTCGGGACGATTTTTTCTATCCTGCGCTGTCCCGGCGAGTGCAAGGACAAACCCTCTGCCGACGGTTTTTTGCAGCCGGGCACTGAGCAGGTCTGTGCCGGTTATGCCCTCTATGGCCCCTCAACCATGATGGTGTTGACCACTGGTAATGGTGTGAATGGCTTTACCCTGGATCAGAACATTGGTGAGTTTGTACTTACTCACCCTGATATGAACATTCCTGAGGACACCCGCGAATTTGCCATTAATGCCTCCAATATGCGCCACTGGGAAGCTCCCGTTAAACGTTATGTGGATGAATGCCTCGCTGGCAAGGACGGCGCCCGCAGTGAAGATTTCAACATGCGCTGGATTGCCTCCATGGTGGCTGAAGTGCATCGTATCCTGACGCGCGGTGGCATTTTCATGTATCCCCTGGATGAGAAAATGAAAGCCAAGGATACCGCCGGCAAACTGCGCCTGATGTATGAAGCCAACCCGATGTCCTTTATTGTGGAACAAGCCGGTGGCAGCAGCTCAACCGGCCGTGAACGCATCATGGAAATCAAGCCCGACGGCCTGCACCAGCGTGTCCCGGTTATTCTGGGTTCCAAGAATGAAGTGGAGCAGGTCGCCCGCTACCACAAGGAAATGGACGCCGACGCTGCGGCCTGAACTTTTACATCTGGCTGATTAGAAAACCCGGCTGTTGCCGGGTTTTTTATTTCTTACAACAGCTTGCTGGGGGCAAACTCTCTCGCGATGGGCATGGCTTCTGTTTGTTTTACTGCTTGCGCCAGCAGCTCATCTGTCTCGCTCGGACCAAAAGACTCACACGCACTGTGATAGGCGTGATAAATACAGTTTTGCATATCTACCACCCCGATATTGATCTGTAGTTGATCCGCTGAACCCATAATCCAGGCATTCAGATGTTGCCTTTCTACCAACGAGGAGAGTCGGAGCGAAACCTGTGCAAAAATGGATTGACGCAATTTTTTTGTTACTTTTTGGTCTATCGCATCCAGCTGAGTTAAAAATGACGTCATGACGGCTTCAAATACCGGCAATGCCTCATTGACCGCCCCATGATTGTCCGTTTGAGTCTCAACGACTAAATCTACTTGTTTTCCTGCATTCATCTTTTCTAGTTCCAATATTCTTTGGCTTACATGCTCTCCGGGAGTAAACAAACAATATTTTCCTTACTCTCGGCACTCTTTTGGCGTGCTTGGCATAACGCACCCGCACCCATTTTCACTGCCTGATTAATTATCACCGGCCACGCTTAAAGGGCATTATGTAATACGGCCGACTTAATTTCTGTGTAGCTCATCTAACTATGCGCTTTAACTACCACAAACAATTATTTCAACGGCGCTGACGCTACCTACTATTATGGTCTCCTTAATCGAGCTTTGAATTACGAGAAGGAGATCAATGTACTTAATCGGCCGGGATGAAGACAACTTGATGACTAACATCAATTAAAGCGCCTTGTGGGTGAGAAAACTCCGACGCAATCACAATATCTACGTCAATGTCGATCCAGGGGGAAAACAACAAAACACAAAAGCCGGACCTGGGCTTATTCGCCCTTTCAAAACCGTGAATGAAGCAAACCGGTGTTAAGGCCGTAATGACTTCATAGCAAATGCAGGAGATAACCGGAGCCGTCGTCCCGCCAGCCTAGATATCCAGGTTAGCCGCATTAAGGGCGTTACTCTCAATGAATTCCCGCCTTGGCTCAACCTGGTCACCCATCAGGGTGGTGAATATTTCATCAGCCGCGATGGCGTCCTCGATCTGTACTTGCAGCAATCGCCGAGATTCGGAATTGAGGGTGGTTTCCCATAATTGCTCCGGGTTCATTTCACCCAGACCTTTATAACGCTGAATGTGCTGACCCCGCTTGGATTCTTCCATTAACCAGTCCATCATTTCCCTAAATGTCGTGATCGCCTGCTTGCGGTCTCCACGCTGAACCCAGGCACCCTCCTCTAATAAACCATCGAGTTGCTGGCCCAGGGTTTTGATTGCGGCATATTCTCCCGATTCAAAAAAATCACGCCCAAGCAGTTTTTTGGTACTGATTCCATGTTGCACCCTGGCAATGCGGGCCACCCAATTGCCGGTTTCGCCAGCCTCTTCTTGCACCTTGATTGAAATTTTTAGCTTGCCACCGTCGAGATCCAGGCCTTGGGTCAGCTGATCAAACCAGGCCTGAGCTTTGGTCTGATCCTCAAGGGTAGCTTCATCCAGCACCGGCATGCTGATCATTTTCTCCAGAACCGGGGCAGGATAGCGCCGCGATAAGCGCTGAATTGATTCCATGACCAACACAAATTGGCGTGCCAGGGCTTCCAGCGCTTCCCCGCTCATCGCCGGGGCATCCGCGGTCACATGCAACTCGGTACCGTCAAGTGCCGCCTGCAGTAAATGGCTATTCAGTTCGGCATCATCTTTTACATATCGCTCCTGCTTACCTTTCTTCAATTTGTACAGGGGGGGCTGGGCAATGTAGACATAACCGTGCTCAATCAGCTCGGGCATTTGACGGTAGAAGAACGTCAGCAACAAGGTACGGATGTGAGAACCATCCACGTCGGCATCGGTCATGATGATGATGCGGTGATAGCGCAACTTATCGATATTGAACTCATCACGACCAATGCCACAGCCCAGAGCAGTGATCAGCGTGCCAACCTCGGCGGAGGACAACATTTTATCAAAGCGTGCTTTCTCCACATTGAGGATTTTTCCCTTCAGCGGCAGAATCGCCTGATATTTCCGGTCTCTGCCTTGTTTGGCTGAGCCCCCGGCGGAATCGCCTTCCACCAGAAATAATTCGGACTGAGCCGGATCTTTCTCCTGGCAGTCGGCCAGTTTTCCCGGCAACCCAGCGACATCCAGAGCGCCCTTGCGACGTGTCATTTCCCGCGCCTTACGCGCTGCTTCACGAGCACGGGCTGCATCCACAATCTTTGACACAATTGCCTTACTTTCACCAGGGTTTTCAAGCAGGTAATCATTCAACTTTTCACCCAACAGCGACTCCACAACGCCCTTCACTTCAGACGAGACCAGCTTATCCTTGGTTTGAGAAGAAAACTTGGGATCGGGAACTTTTACCGACAATACTGCTGTCAGCCCTTCGCGGGCATCATCCCCACTGGGAACGACTTTGGCTTTTTTACCAATTCCCTGGCGCTCGATGTAATTGTTCAAAGTTCGGGTCAACGCAGCCCGAAAACCCGCCAGGTGCGTTCCGCCATCTCGCTGGGGAATATTGTTGGTAAAGCAGAAGATGTTTTCCTGGTAGGAGTCATTCCATTGCATGGCGACTTCCACCGTAATGCCGTCTTTTTCAGTATTGATGTAGAAGACATTCTGGTGCAACGGGGTTTTATTGCGATTTAAATGTTCAACAAAGGCCTTGATCCCGCCCTGGTATTCAAACCGGTCTTGTTTACCTTCCCGCTCATCCGTCAGGGTGATACAGACACCGGAATTAAGGAATGACAACTCTCGCAATCGTTTGGCCAGGATATCAAAGTGAAATTCCGTATCAGTAAAGATTTTCGGGCTGGGTTTGAAGCGGATTTCCGTCCCTTTACCTTGGGTCTCACCCACGCTCTCAAGATCACCCTGAGGCTCGCCCAAGGCATATTCCTGTTGATATTTTTTGCCCTCACGGCGAATCGTGAGTTTTAAGGTCTCAGAAAGGGCGTTGACGACCGAGACACCGACACCGTGCAGACCACCTGAAACTTTATAGGAATTATCATCAAATTTCCCACCGGCGTGCAGGACGGTCAGAATCACCTCCGCCGCTGAGCGCCCCTCGTCTTCGTGATAATCAGTCGGAATGCCTCGGCCATCATCTTTTACCGTAACGGCGCCATCTGTCTGAATCGTGACCTCAATATTTTTGCAGTGGCCGGCCAGGGCTTCATCAATGGAATTATCCACCACCTCAAACACCATGTGATGCAGGCCCGTGCCATCGTCAGTATCTCCGATGTACATTCCGGGACGCTTTCGCACCGCATCCAGGCCTTTAAGTACTTTGATATTTAAAGAGGTATAGCTGTTTTTATCACTCATATTCAACTCCAGGAAGGACTTGGCATTATATCACTTCTGTAATCTGGCCGTGTTCCACGTGGAACATCTTGCTCGAAGCCCAAGCCTGGGTATCAAACAAGCTCGCATCCGTGGAAGTAATGAAAAGTTGGGCCCCACTTTCAGCCAGGAGCTCAACCAGACGATGGCGGTGTGAAGAATCAAGTTCTGCCGCCAAATCATCGACCAATACAACAGACTGTTGTGCCTGCTGCTGTCGAAGATGGGTAATCTGGGCAAGACGCATGGCCGAAACCAGCAATTTCTGTTGACCCCGGGAAAACTGCTCCTGTACCGGCTGTCCATTGTCAGTAATGCGTAAGTCGGCTCGATGCGGGCCATAACGCGTAAACCCTTTATGTACATCCTGCTCGATGGAATTTAACAACGCAGTTTCAAAGCTAGCTTCTTGTGGCCATCCCTGGCGGTATTGGACTAATGGGGAAATTTGAATGAGACGTTGGCTGTATTCCTGCAGATATGGGGTCAATTCCTGAACATAGTGGCGTCTCAGCTCGGTGAGCTTTTCTGAGGCTTCAATTAGCTGTTTGTCCCATAATTTCGCATTGCCCCCAGGTTTTCTTTCTCTTAAAGCCGCGTTTCGCTGCTTCAAGATTCGAGTGTATTTTTGCCAGGTTTCATGGAAGGACTGTTCCACGTGGAACAATCCCCAGTCAATAAATTTTCGTCGCTGACTGGGCCCCTGCTCCAACAGTCGATGGGCCTCTGGATTAATAATTTGAACCGGCAGGTAGGCAGCCAGGCGTGATGTTTGTGTGACATTTTGTTGATTGATGCGAATTTGGTTATGTGAAAGGCCTTTCTCCAACCCAAGATGAATGCAAGAACCTGATTGTTCCTGAACCACTTTGGCGAAAACTTGCAACGTATTACTTTCAGCATGAATAACTGAACGGATATTGCTAGTCCGGAAGGAGCGCCCATGTGAAAGCAGGTAAATGGCTTCCAGCAGACTTGTTTTACCACTCGCGTTCAACCCATAGATGAGATTAATCCCAGGGGCGGGGTTCAAACGGACATCTTTTAGATTTCGTACCCATTTAATATCAACCTGGCTTAGATGCATAAAAGTCCAGATCAGAGCCGCATGGGCATAATGACATATTTGCTGGCCTGGTCGCCGACACCATTAAGCAGGCAACTGTGATTCGCATCAATGAAATGGACCTGTACGGAATCCGTTTTAATCGCAGCCAGCGCGTCAATGAAATACGATACATTAAATCCTATTTCAAACTCTTCGCCTTTGTACTGCACCTCAATTTCTTCTTCGGCTTCTTCCTGTTCTGGGTTATGAACTGTGGCTTTTAAGAGGTTTTCACTCAGTTGGATTCGCATACCGCGATATTTCTCATTGGAAAGCACAGAAGCACGTGCAAAGGCCTGATAAAGAGCATGCCGGTCACAAGTAATCACCTTAGTTGGCGAAGAAGGGATAACTTGTTGATAATCAGGGAATTTTCCATCTATTAGTTTTGAAGTAAAGCTAATATCCGGAAAATCCACTTTGATATGGTTATCCCCGACCTGAATACGAATTTCTGCTTCGGTATCTTCCAGTAAACGAGCTAACTCAATAACCCCCTTGCGGGGGATGATAAGTTGACGGTTGTCCGAAACGTCAATATCAGTCTGAATTTCTGAAATAGCCAGGCGGTGCCCATCCGTCGCAACCGCTTTTAGCAAGTTATTTGTAATCTCAAGCATTAACCCGTTCAGGTAATAACGCACATCCTGTTGAGCCATGGAAAATTGGGTCTGCTCAATAAGGTCTCTAACCGCGCTTTGTGATATTGAAAATTCATAGGGAGAAGCAATGGGCTCGATATTTGGGAAATCTGATGCCGGCAAGCAACTCAGGGTAAATCGGCTGCGGCCTGAACGAATAATGGCTTTATCGTCGTTAATGGTCAGTTTAATAGTCGCATCCTCTGGTAAAGCACGACATATATCCAGAACCTTGCGAGCCGGTAAGGTCGTTTCTCCTTCTTCGGCCCCATGATCAAGGCTAGCCCTGGCAATCATTTCAACTTCCAGATCAGTTCCTGTTAATGTCAAAGTGTTGTTTCTGGAATTTAGAAGAACGTTGGATAACACCGGAAGAGTCTGGCGACGTTCAACAACACTGCTGACAACCTGAAGAGGGCGCAATAAAGTTTCGCGTTGAATGGAGAGCTTCATGTTGTTCCTTGTTATTTAATATTAATATTATTTTTAAATATAGTTATTGTTACTATTAGGCAAGCTATAAACCGGGGGTAACCCAGGTTTAGCCTTATTTTTCAATATGTTACATAACTTACAAGTCTGTACACCACAATGCTTGGAAGCCGGTACAGGCTGTGGACAATTTGTGAGTATTAAATCGTAGTTGATTCATAGTCAAACTGTCGACACTTTATCCACAGCTAATTATCAAATTTATGTACTCAGGGTTCTCAGCAAATTCGAGTGATCTTCAGCCATGCGTTGATCCCCTTCACGCAACTCTTCAATCTTGCGACAGGCATGCAGCACTGTAGTATGGTCACGACCGCCAAAGGCATCGCCAATCTCGGGCAGACTATGGTTTGTCAATTCCTTACATAATGCCATTGCCAATTGCCGTGGTCTTGTTATTGATCGATTTCTGCGTTTTGAATGTAAATCAGCAACACGGATCTTATAATATTCAGCGACCGTTTTTTGAATGTTATCAATAGTGACGAGTTTATCCTGGATAGCCAGAAGATCACGTAAAGCTTCCTTGGCAAAATCAAGGGTGATCGGACGACCTGTAAACTGGGCATTAGCAATAACCCGGCGTAATGCGCCTTCCAGCTCACGAATATTTGAGCGAATCCGCTTGGCAACGAAAAAAGCGACCTCATTAGGCAAGTCGATTCCTGAAAGTTGCGCTTTTTTCATAAGAATAGCGACACGGGTTTCCAATTCTGGCGGCTCAATTGCGACAGGCAATCCCCAACCAAAGCGTGATTTCAGGCGTTCTTCCAGACCATCAACTTCCTTAGGATAGCGATCACAGGTCATGATGACCTGTTGTTCACCTTCCAGCAGGGCATTAAAAGTGTGGAAAAACTCTTCCTGGGAGCGTTCTTTACCGGCAAAAAACTGGATATCATCGATAAGCAGTGCATCTACGGACCGGTAATAGCGTTTGAATTCATTCATCTTGTTATGTTGCAGGGCTTTCACCATTTCAGCAACGAAGCGCTCAGAATGCAGGTATATGACGTTGGCATCGGGGTGGTGCTGCAGAAGCATATTACCCACCGCGTGCATCAAATGGGTCTTACCCAGGCCAACCCCCCCATAGATGAGTAACGGGTTGTAGCCTTTACCGGGGTTTTCGGCAACCTGAAAGGAGGCGGCACGCCCAAGCTGATTTGATTTCCCTTCCACAAAAGTGTCAAAGGTGTAATTGGGGTTCAGGCTGCTATTTCGTTGTTTTTTGGCATAGGTAGCCGGGGAGGCTTGAGTCTGCTTTTTTTCATTGGGCTGGGTGGTTGTCTGGCTGCCAATCTCCAGGCGCACAGGAAGTTCGAGGCCATTTAGTTGTGAGATAAGTTCTTGTATTCTTGAAAGAAAATTTTCGTCTATCCAGTCAAGCACAAACTGATTCGGAGCAAGCAAGCATAAGTTGTCAGAATTCTGAACGGGATGCAGGGGACGGATCCATGTATTGAATTGCTGTGCTGAGAGCTCGCTCTCAAGACGATCAAGACACTGATCCCAGAGTGACTGAGACACGCAAACCCCTCACCGGTAAATTAATTAACTAAAGAAAACGGAAAATCCAGAGTTGGCCCAGCCAAGACAGCAGGACAAGCATGCAGTGTATACCGGAAAATGAAAGTTATCCACACTCTATTTTTTCACCTAATAGCAACCTATTTGCGGTGATCCGGTTGACAGCGAGGCGGTTCGGAAGTATTGTTGCGGCCCTTTTCTGGTGGACATTGCTACCCCGATGGTCACCGGTAATGATATATAAACAACGGTTTAAGTTATGAAAAGAACATTCCAGCCCAGCAACCTGAAACGCAAGCGTACCCATGGATTCCGTGCGCGGATGAGTACCCGTGCAGGCCGTGCCATTATCAATGCACGTCGTGCCAAAGGCCGGAAGATTCTCAGCGCCTAAGGTTTGGTCCCAGAAAAACCTCTCAGACGGTTTACCCGACAAAACAGGCTCTTAAACCCGTCGGATTTCAAGTACGTTTTCGACCAACCGGTCAAAGCCGGCAATTCCTACCTCACCGTGCTTGCCCGACCTAACGGAAAAAAAATTGCACGTCTTGGTTTGGCTGTACCCAAACGGCAAATTAAACATGCCGTTATACGTAATCGAATCAAACGACTAATTCGAGAAAGTTTCCGGTACAATCAGACCCGCTTGGCAGGATTGGATTTTGTTGTACTGGTACGAGCTGGTGCTTCCCGTGTGGCTAACCCCACTTTCCTGCAAGATCTGGATAAGTTGTGGGACAGGCTGAAGAAACAATGCGAAAAATCTTTATCTACCTGATCGGCGCATATCGCTACTTGATCAGTCCGTTTCTTGGCAATAACTGCCGATTTTATCCGAGTTGTTCCGAATACGCACAGACTGCTATCGGTCGTTTTGGTGTGTTTCGGGGTGGCTGGTTATCAATTAAACGCGTTGGCTGCTGTCATCCCTGGCATGAAGGCGGCCACGATCCCGTACCTGAAAAAAAAGAAGACATATAAATGGATACGCAAAGACTCCTGCTTTTTGTTGGCCTTAGCCTGGTGCTATTTCTCCTCTGGGAGGCCTGGCAGCGAGAGGTCAATCCTCCTCCCGCAACGCCAGCCGTAACGGAGCAAACACCGGCTTCCAAGGCGCAGGCGGATGTGCCTGTGGGGGCAGAGTCCCGTCCCGCAGCACAGCCCAAGTCCCGGGTGCCCGGAGGTGATGAGGTAGTACAGCGGTCTGAGTCACTGGAGATTAAGACCGATGTGATTCGTGCGGTGATCGACACCCACGGCGGTGATTTGCGTCAGGTCGACCTGCTTGAGTACCCGGAAGATCAGGAAGATCCCGACGTGCCGTTTCGTCTGATGAACGATAGCCTGCCCCTGCTTTTCATCGCTCAGTCGGGATTTGCCAATAAGCGATCACGCGATGATGGGATATTTGTTGCGGCGCCGAATCATCACACCACTTATCAGGGCCGGGTTGAAAAAGATGAGCAGGGCGTAACCCGCGCCATCCTGGACTGGACCAGCCCGGAGGGGGTGAAGTTTACCAAGAGATATGTTTTCCAACCGGACAGTTATGTTATCGAAGTTCAGAATCAGGTTCAAAACCCCACCGCCCAGCCCTGGCTGGGAAATCTTTACCAACAACTACAGCGTAGTGGCGAAGAACCGTCCGGCGGATTGGGTGCGACCTATACCTATACGGGTGGGGTCATTTGGAGCAATGAAGAAAAGTACGAAAAAATTAAATTCGGGACCATGGAGGATGAAGACCTAAGCCGGGAAATAACCGGAGGTTGGGCTGCCATGATCCAGCATTATTTTCTCGGTGCCTGGGTGCCGGTGAATGATGCAGCATATACCTATTACTCCCGGGCCTTGCCGCGTGAAATTTATGTTCTGGGAATGAAAGCTGCGGAAGAAATGCGTGTCGCGCCCCAGTCAAGCCAGAGTATTAACAGCCAGCTGTATGTCGGGCCGAAAATACAGAGCGTACTGAAAGACGTGGCACCTGGTCTGGAATTGACTGTGGATTATGGCATTCTGACTATTATTGCCAAACCTCTGTTCTGGTTACTGGAAAAAATCCATGGCTTTGTAGGTAACTGGGGTTGGGCCATTGTTTTGCTGACCCTGCTGATCAAGATCGTGTTCTACAAGCTGTCAGAAACCAGTTATAAGTCCATGGCGCATATGCGTAAGGTGCAACCCAGGTTGCAGGCCATCAAAGAGCAGTACGGCAATGATCGCCAGAAGCTTAACCAGGCCATGATGGACATCTATAAAAAAGAAAAGATTAATCCACTCGGTGGTTGTTTGCCGATACTGGTGCAAATACCGGTGTTTATCGCACTCTACTGGATGTTGCTGGAAAGCGTGGAATTGCGTCAGGCGCCCTGGATCCTGTGGATCACTGACTTGTCGATCAAGGATCCTTTCTTCGTGTTACCCATACTGATGGGTGCCACCATGCTGATTCAGCAAAGACTCAACCCCGCCCCCATCGATCCGATACAGGCCAAGGTCATGATGGCCCTGCCTTTTGTGTTTACGGTTTTTTTCCTGTTTTTCCCGGCAGGTCTGGTTCTCTACTGGGTGGTGAATAACACCCTTTCCATTGCCCAGCAGTGGTATATCACCCGGATTGTGATCAAAAGTTAGTGAATACGCCAGGCTTGGGTGATGATCCAGAAGGCCGATCAATCTGACACCATTGCCGCCCTGGCCACCCCGGCCGGGCGAGGTGGTGTCGGTATCATTCGTATTTCCGGCCCGGATGCAGCAAATATTGCGCAGAATATCCTGGGTAAACTCCCTTCCCCAAGAGAAGCCGAATATCTGACATTTCATGATCAGGATGGCCAGGTGATCGATTCCGGTCTGGCCCTGTATTTTCCCAATCCCTATTCCTTTACCGGTGAAGACGTACTGGAGTTACAGGGACACGGCGGCCCGATGGTAATGGATTTGTTATTAAAGCAGGCGCTGCAGTCGGGAGCCCGTTTGGCGCGTCCCGGAGAATTCAGCGAACGGGCTTTTCTGAACGATAAAATCGACCTGGCCCAGGCCGAGGCAATAGCCGATCTGATTGAAGCCGGTTCCGAACAGGCCGCCCGTTCCGCCACACGATCTTTGCAGGGCGTTTTTTCCGACTGGGTGCATGCCACGGTGGAAACGCTAACGGAATTACGCATGTTTGTCGAAGCGGCCATCGATTTTCCGGAAGAGGAAATCGATTTTCTGGCCGATGATCGTGTTACCGATAAACTGAGATTTTTACTTGCAGATATTGATCGGGTGATGGAGACCGCCCACCAGGGCCAGTTGTTACGCGAAGGTATGCGCATTGTGCTGGCCGGACAACCCAATACCGGGAAATCCAGTCTGCTGAACGCCCTCGCCGGGCGTGAAACCGCTATCGTTACCGAGGTCCCCGGTACCACACGGGACGTACTGAAGGAAGAAATCAATATCGATGGCATGCCCTTGCACATTATTGATACCGCCGGCTTACGGGAAAGTAGTGATGTGGTGGAACAGGAAGGGATCCGTCGAACCTGGCAGGAAATTGAACAAGCGGATTGCATCCTGTTGCTATTGGATGATCAAGCAGGCTTTAGCGATAATGAAAAAAGGATTCTTGATCAGCTGCCGCACCAGTTACCCGTTACGCGGGTATTCAACAAGATCGACCTGACAGGCGCGCAGGTTGAAATACTTGAAGATGAAATCGGGGCAAAAGTAAAACTGTCTGCAAAATATGGCCAGGGTATCGATCTGTTGCGTGATCATCTTAAGACATATGTAGGATATCACGGCAGCAGCGATGGGCTGTTCATGGCCCGGCGGCGTCACCTGGATGCATTGGAACGTGCACGTTTACATATTGAAAAGGGTAATGAGCAACTTCAGACACACCATGCCGGGGAGTTACTCGCCGAGGAATTAAGGCTGGCGCAACTAGCCCTGGGGGAAATTACCGGGGAGGTATCCAGCGATGAATTGCTGGGCCGTATCTTTTCCAGTTTTTGTATAGGTAAATAACCATTCAACGTAAAGGTTAGTACTTATATAATGGACAACTAAACAAAAAATGATTAAGTTCGGTGGTAAGTTTTTTTATTCAAATTATTTTGTGTAATTAATAATGGGCATTGATTCCATAAGAACAAATAACAAGACCATCAGGCTGGCGATATGGGTCAAGAAGCATAATCACTCGCTGCGAGAAATTGGGCTTCTGTTCTTTGCGCTCGCATTATTTACCGGCGTGATATGGATATCCGGTAAAGACGTCGAGCCGATAGCCTTTGTTCTGGGGTCGATTAGCACACTGTTATTTGTAAGTCCTACCCTGGCTCGATACGTGATTCCTGATAGAAAACCCGTGAGGCATATGAGTTATGAAGAAATCCTGGACTTAATAACATCATCAAACCCTGAACAGGACTGGAAATGGATTGAGACACGTCGGGCGGAAGAAGCCTTCCTGAAAGAAGATCCTCGCTTGCGCATCAGGGCCCGCTTTGATGAAGAAGGCATTCACGTGAAAGACTTCAGTGAGTCATGGGCAACGACATTTTCGAACTCAACAGCAACCAGCTACTGGTTTGATCTTTCCTATGAGGGCGCATTGATTGAAAGATTTATTCTTGTGTCCGTTGATGACGGTCAGGCGAAACTCCCCCTGGCCGATATGACTACACTTGAAGTCGATCCGCTTACTTACAAAGTCGCTCAGATTTTTGACGAACACAATACGCTGGAAAAATATATGGGTAGAGCCGGATTAAGTGTAAAAAACTCTTAACGAGGTGAATGGGGACAGGGGGTTGATCACATGGCAAACCTGGCAGATATTCTGAAATTTAAAAAATTCACACCAGCGGATATGCCGGAACTTTAGGGCAAACTATTTTTCGAAGCAGATAGAAAACGACAACATGTTGTTCAAATCTTCTTTATAGAGATAATATCCACTATAAATTTTAGGCTTAAGGAGTGGGTTGAAATTTTTTAACGGCCAGGTCAAGGTTCTCATAAAGATAACCTGGTGGGTGGGCCGTGTAGCGTAAATTATTGTAGAGTCGTGTAATCTTATCCACTTCTTGTGTCAAATCATTCCGGCTTAACTTGATCCGGGCGGCAAATTTCAAAGCAGTTTCGTG
>JAHEIJ010000008.1 GCA_024639445.1 Gammaproteobacteria bacterium | reverse complement strand
GCGTGCGGTAACACCGCGTTTTACTCTGGGCATAGTCGTTTACCTCATCCAGTTAGCTGTAGGGCATCATGCGGCGAAGCATGGATACATCTGCATCGGCCACTTGTTCGATGGCGCGCAGTTGACGCTTCCGCTTGGTGCTTTTCTTGGTCAGGATGTGGTTCTTGTACGACTGGGCACGCTTATAACCGCCGGAAGCGGTCTTTTTAAAGCGTTTGGCCGCGCCACGGTTTGTTTTCATCTTTGGCATTTTCGAATACTCCGCATTCGTTAATTAATAAACAGTGAGACAGGAAGCCAATCCCTGTAATCACTTCTTTTTCGGGGCAATCACCATGACCATTTGCCGGCCTTCGAGCCTCGGAAACTGCTCCACAGTACCGATTTCATTCAGGTCTTCCTCAACACGCTTGAGGAGTTGCAGACCGAGCTCCTGGTGGGCCATTTCACGTCCACGAAATCGCAGCGTGACCTTGGTTTTGTCCCCATTGGTCAGGAAACGTGTCAGGTTGCGCAGTTTTACCTGATAGTCCCCTTGTTCCGTCCCTGGGCGAAACTTCACTTCCTTTATGTGAATCTGTTTCTGCTTCTTCTTGGCCGCATGGCGTTTCTTGTTTTCTTCAAACAGGTACTTGCCATAGTCCATGATTCGACAGACGGGTGGGCTAGAATCGGGAGCCACTTCGACCAGATCCATGTCGGCGTCAAACGCCATGTTCAGTGCATCATCCAGTGACACCAACCCAACTTGCTCACCCTCAGCATCAATGACCCGCAGTTCGCGCGCGGTAATTTCGTCATTAATACGTGTTTTCTTGGTTGCGATACTTTAATCCTCCAAATGACTACGGCCGCGGCACACGACTTCCTCGGTGAGCTTGGCAACGAGATCATCGATACCCATGCTGCCAAGGTCTTCACCATTGCGTGTACGCACGGCCACAGTGGAATTTTCAACTTCCCTATCGCCGACAACCAGCATATAGGGGATTTTCTGTAGCGTATGTTCGCGAATTTTAAAGCCAATCTTCTCATTTCTCAAGTCGGCAATGACGCGTAAGCCATGTTTCTGCAAGGTTTTTTCGAGTTTTTGGACATATTCGGCCTGCCGGTCGGTAATATCCATCACGACCGCCTGCACCGGGGCGAGCCAGAGCGGAAACGCGCCCGCATGATGCTCGATTAAAATCCCGATAAAACGCTCCAGCGACCCCAGGATCGCCCGGTGCAACATCACCGGGACCTGCTTGCTGCCGTCCTCGGCAATGTAATGGGCATCCAGCCGACCCGGCATGGAGAAATCCACCTGAATGGTGCCGCATTGCCAAACCCGGCCCAGGCAGTCCCGCAGGGAGAATTCAATTTTCGGCCCGTAAAAGGCGCCCTCGCCCGGCTGCAGGTCCCACGCCAGGCCCTTGTCATTGAGGGCTTTTTCCAGCGCGTGTTCCGCCTTGTCCCACTCGGGGTCCGAGCCGACCCGCTTGTCCGGGCGGGTGGAGAGCTTGATGATAATGTCCTCGAAGCCGAAATCCGCATAGACGCTGAACAGCAGATCGATAAAGGCCGACACCTCATCCTGGATCTGGTCTTCAGTACAGAAAATATGCGCGTCGTCCTGGGTAAAATTACGCACCCGCATCAAACCATGCAGGGTGCCGGACGGCTCATTGCGGTGGCAGGAACCAAACTCAGCCATGCGTAGCGGCAGATCCCGGTAACTCTTCAAGCCCTGGTTGTAGATCTGTACATGACAGGGGCAGTTCATCGGCTTGATGGCATAGGTCCGCTTTTCGGACTCGGTAATAAACATGTCATCCCGGAACTTGTCCCAGTGGCCGGATTTCTCCCACAGCACCCGATCCACCACTTCGGGGGTTTTCACTTCCTGGTAACCGTTTTCACGCAGCCGGTTACGGATGTACTGCTCCACCTGCTGGTAAATGGTCCAGCCGTGGTCGTGCCAGAACACCATGCCCGGCGCCTCTTCCTGACTGTGGAACAGGTTAAGCTGCCGGCCCAAACGACGGTGGTCCCGCTTTTCGGCTTCTTCCAGACGATGCAGATAGGCTTTCAGTGCCTTTTTATCGGTCCAGGCAGTGCCGTAAATCCGCTGCAACATTTCGTTATTGGAATCCCCCCGCCAGTAGGCGCCGGCGACTTTCATCAACTTAAAGGCCTTGAGCTTGCCGGTGGATGGCACATGCGGCCCGCGACACAGATCGATGAAATCGCCCTGGCGGTAGAGCGAGATTTCCTCGGACGTTGGCAGATCCTCGATAATTTCGGCCTTGTACACCTCGCCCATGTTGCGGAAAAAGTCGATGGCCTCCTCGCGCGGCATCACAGTGCGCTCGACTTCGAAATCCTGCTTTGCCAGTTCGGCCATTTTCTTCTCGATCTTGGCCAAATCCGCCTCGGTAAAGGGTTCCGGCCGGGCAAAGTCGTAGTAGAAGCCGTCCTCGATCACTGGGCCAATGGTGACCTGGGTCTCCGGATAGAGTTCTTTCACGGCGTGGGCCAGCAAGTGGGCAGTGGAATGGCGAATCACCTCCAGCCCTTCCTCATCCCGCTCGGTCATGATCGCCAGGTCGGTATCGGTGTCAATGGTGTAACTGGCATCCACCAGCTTGCCATCGACTCTCCCGGCCAGGGTCGCGCGGGCAAGCCCGGGGCCGATATCGCTGGCCACGTCCATAACAGTTACGGGATGGTCAAAAGAACGGTGAGAACCGTCGGGAAGAGTAATCTGAGGCATATCTAAAACCTTTTCCAGTGGCGATCCATACGAGAGACCGCTTGTTTATCTTAAGCTTACCTTGGCCCTAGTCCCTCGTCACTAGAACCTGGAATCAAGTGGACATTTAGGCACATAAAATAAGTTACTTATTATATCGATTTTGCAACCTAGTTCCGACGGGAACGGACTATAGCAAATTAAAAACGTCTATGAAACACTCTTTATCATTGAGTAATCAGTAATAATAAAGGCCTACGGGAAAGACTGTAACGAATTTGCTTATAAAGTCCCAGCAAGGCTCCGACCAGATATTGAGGCGTTGTTTCTTGGTTAAATTCGTTCACTTACGAAGTATCGCGATAATCAAGACCGAAGCCGATTATTGGCTTTCCACCTCAATTGTGCCAAATAATTAACTGCTCTATGCCGTTAATGGGGAGCACCAAATTCTCAAGCATCATCCGGCAGATTGTTACTTCATCGATATAAGGGATGTTTTTTGCGTGAAGTCTTACTGTGAAAATACTTATACCTGAACAAGGCATCTTTACCATGGCAATCGGCGCACACGATATATTCAGAGTTCTTATTGCGCAAGAAACTGGAGAAGACATCACCTTCCTCATTCTTGCCTGATCCTGCTTTTGTGGCACGAGGGTTCCATTGATGAGGATTATGGCAACTGGTGCAAGTAATAGTGCCCATTCTCTGTATGGCACCCTTTTCATCATAAACAGTAATAACAGGCAGCTGCTTGTCATTATAATAAACGTTGCGACTATCGTTTGACCACGCCACCGCTTTTTCAGGGTGTTCAAGCTCGGGCGGCACTTTGTCTTTTGCTATACCAGTATCTACGTGACAGCTCGCACATTGTTGTGCCTTAACTTCCTTGGCCTCTCCAGGTTTTAGCGCCCATAATATATTTTTCATAACCGAATCATGCATAGCATGGCACTGGCCGCAAATCCCGGATTGTTCAATACTCTGTCCTTGTGCATTGGTGGAAGTTGCGCCAGTCACGCGCAAATCATGATCCGTACCCCGCACCAGACCCTGTTCTAAATGACATTCCGTGCATAATGGTGCATCCCCCGCTGCAGTAATGCGTAAGAAACTGGAATGCGCGTCACCCTCTGGTTTTTCCTGCTTTGTACTTTTATCATTCGCCCCGGTTAATCCCTGTTTGTAAGATGATTTAGCAATCTCTGTTGTCCAGATATGAGGATCATGGCATGTTGCACAGTCTACGACACCATTCAATTTGTTATGTGCACCATTAGAGGAAAACAAAGGTAGTTTGCTATTCGCCTCCAAGGTTTTCGGCTTAACACCGAGGGGATGAGAGTGGCCTGCAACCACTTTGTCCTTGGCCAGTCCTTCTTTCCGGTGACAATCACGGCACCAGGTTTCAGTATACAGTTTACCCGGCCCAGCATTACGTGCGCGCAAGTTCACTCCTTTGGCGTTATGGGCCTGATGGCATGTTTCACAGAATCCTTTATCATACGATTGCTTATATGCCTGCTCAGGTTCTTCCTCTTGACCTTCATCATTTGATTTCAATGCTGTCTTAATCAAAGCAGGATCGTGGGGAGTCCCCGCCAGAGCACGCTGGTCTAAATGACAATTAAGACAAAGTGCGCTCCGCTTACCTTGTGCAATACGTAAAAAACTGGAATCACCATCACCCTCTTGACGGTGTAATTCGGTTTCGTCAGCCACATTTGCGGTTCGTTCAAGCGTTGTCCACGTGTGCGGATCATGACATGTAGCACAACTCACTTGTCCCTTTTGCGGATCGCGCTCACCGTGTCTGTTAAATAAGGGTAGTATCTGGGGACTCTGTGTTCCTTTGGCAAGCGGATGTTGTGTCAGCCAACCCTTTTTACTTGATTTAATGCCCAACTGGCTCAATGAGCGCATTACGGGATGACTATGTTCACCTGTGCCCTTTTCTTTTGCCACACCATTGCTGTTATGACATTCCAGACATGCCGCAGCAGCGCGATCCGGTGTATTCTGTGGTATTTTTCTTGCCCATAATGCCGCCGCCCCCTTACCTGCATGAGGTGTATGGCAAACACCACAAGGACCACTTTCCTGAAAGGTCTTGCCCTGTCTGTTCTTCAACTCCGGCGCGACCATGCTCATGTCGTGCTTGCTGCCGATGAGTTGGCTTTGCTTTTTATGACAGGTTTGACATAAGTTTGAGTCCTGATTATCTTTCACTAGCATGGTGTTGTATTCAGCGCCATGCGATCGGTGGCAGGTTTCACAAATAATACCCCCATCATCACTGAAGCGAGAACCCGCCGATAACAGATTCTCCGTTCCATGCTGAGATTTCTCAAAAATCGGATGATTACCCTCTTTCGTCCCCTCGCCCTTTTGCAAGTGACAAGCCAGACACATGCTTGAGTCGACATTGCGCACACGCAAAAAGATTGGCGACTTCTCATCTTTCCAATCCACACCATGCGCGGAATGACAGGTCCCGCAATACACCTTTCCGTCATCATTAAGCGGAAACATGGTTTTGCCCTTGGATGTCGGAATACGCATAGTGCGTGACGGTTTGACCCCCACCGGATGGGCATGCGATTTATCCTTCCACATAAAGCGCGAGTCAAGAACAAATCCATCATGGCATGAAAAACACATCTTTTCCGTGCTGGATACATCCTGCTTCCCGCTCTCGACTACCGGTTTTGGATTATATGGAATTAAGGGCGTAATTTCCTTTTGCTTAAATTCCTTTAACCACATGACATGACAGGTGGCGCACTCCCGATTTTCTGAAACCTCACGCGCGGCGTACGCCCCATCAAAAGCAATAGAAAATAACACAGCAACACATCCCAGTAACGCTACGCTACCGGGTATTTTTGCTTGTGATAGTTTGCGTAGCAATGTCATGGTTCTAGTGCATAGACGGAAACCTTGTTAGCAAGCATTTCAGCTACATATAATCGGTTGTGTTCATCAACTGCAATACCACTTGGTGATGTAAATTTGTGAGGCTGTCCCGTCCTTCCAAGGACATGAAGAAAACGGGTTTGGTTGTCAAAAACTTCAATCACTTCCATATAACTGTCGCTGACATAAAATCGTTCCTTCCGATCAACAGCCACACCTTTGGGCCTGAAAAGCTGGCCCGGCAACACGCCCCAGCTCCCCATTGTAGTAAGCAATTTCCCGTCCGGCTCAAACAATTGAACCCGGCTGTTCAATACATCCACGACAACAATCACATTATCCCTGGTCATGATTAGCGTTGCAGGATAACGAAATTCACCCGGATTGGCACCCTGTCCTCCCCAGGTCTTGATCAATTTGCCGTTCGCGGAATAGGCCATAACGCTGTGGTTGTTATTGCCTGTGACATAGATTGTTTCATCTTGAGGTGAAACCGTCACATCGATCGGTCGTATTTTCTTGCCACCGACTTCTAGCGGAAAGGTTCGCAGCAACTGGCCCTGCGAATCAAATAACTGGATACGGTGATTGCCCTTATCCGCCACATAAACACGATCTTTCGCATCCAGGCCGATGCCGACAGGTTCGGAAAACAATCCCTTGCCCCCGCCTTTCGCGCCAATGCTGCTGAGAAACTTCCCGTTTCGCCCGAATACCACGACACGGTGATTGCCACCATCGACGACGAAAATTCTCCCGTCCTTTGCAACAGCAACATCGGAGGGCAGGGCCAGAGGACTGCCTGCAGCATGGGTGAGATCAAAAAGATGGCGTAATCCACCTGCCTCAGCAAGCGAAAATGAAAAGAAAGTCAGCAGCAGACAGATAAATGAACATACATAACGGTTGCTAACGCGGCGGATTCGTGTTCGGTGCATCATAGGTTTCTCTCCACCACGCTCCGGGATCCTTTTTCATTTTATCCGGGGTCTCTGTTGATTTTTCTTGCTTCTCAACAAGATCCTTTACGTCTGTTAATGACTTATCGCTATCCAATAAATTCGGCATATAGAATTTTTTATACTTCTGCACCAGGCCAATGATACTCAAGTTTGTCAGTTCGTCCACCCTGCGTTCAGAAAAGCCTAACTTACGGAAAGGAAGGTAACTCTCATCTTCATCTGTATGGCAACGGCTGCAAAATCTTCCCTTGAGGCTGACCATCTTATGAAATCGATTCTTAACCGCTTCACGATCGCGATCATCGAGTTTATCCCAGACTGCGACAAACTCCTGGACGTCGCTTGAATCTTCAGTCATTTCAAGCAACTCCTGTTTACCATCTTCAATGCTATACGGAACAATTTTCGAATAATAATCATCGGTTGTATACAGAAATCCAGTGTCTGGATTAATATCAATGCCAAACGGCCGTCCTTTCACCTCAATACCCGAATAATTAAGCCATTTAAATGCAAGCTTTTTTTCCGGAATCTTTCGTGGGTCTACATGACATGTCATACAACCGATGAACTGTGTATGCATATTCATCAAAGTCCGAATCATCGGCTCTTTCGAGTGTGGATAATCACCATGACAAAAGAAACAGATATTTTTCTTGCCTAAATCCGCAAAATGTTGTTTGGGCTCATTATGAAAGTGCCGGGTTCGTTCAACCATGCGCTCTTCACTGAGCTTTTTTAATAATGCCGGTTTTTCTTTTGGTCCTAAAACTTCAAATCTCCCTAAAAACGTCGCTAAGAGTAAGAGTATAAGCGCAGTAATTATTCCCATCAGAATACTCATGGTTATAAACGCGGTAAGCGGATGATCCCGCCTTATTCCTGATATGGTTAACAAATCCCGTATAAACCCACCTGGCATGCGTGACTTGAGATCCATAATGATCATCATCGCTACACCAAGGGCGAAAAACAGCAACACCGCTATGATAACCAGAGACTTGCTTATAGTCGGATCATGCATAATGGTTCACAACCTTTATCAACTCCCCTCTTTCAGGATCACATAAATAGCAAAGATCCCAAACACCGTACATATCAATACAAAAAGCAGCGAGGTATAGGCGATAACTTTCTGCCAAAACGTCATCGGCCTGATCATCTCCCCCCTTCCTCATCGGTTGCCAATAAATCATTCAATAGCGCTTCAGACTCAACAACAAACTCACGACTCTCCAGCATATCGCGCAGCAGTTGCCGCTCCTCAGGCACTTCAACCAGATTTCGTAGATACTCCAGAAAATGTTCTTCAATCTGGTGTTCACGGGTTATTTTGCCGCTAAGAAATGTCCACTGCATCGGGAAGCGCCCGGGTGCCAGATGCACGTTATACCAATGCCAGAACGCGATCACCAATAAGGCCAGCAAGGCTTCATGCGGATGAGACAGGCGCATCAACTCCTGAAAATATGCGGCATAGGCTTCGGGCAGAATGCTGGCCCATATTTCCGGGAACAAAAACGAAGATCCGGATACAATCATCACAGTATTCCCAAACGCTGCAGCAAAGTAATGAATCTTCTGTTTATACATAAACTTGTCCATAACCGGCCGTTGGTCACGCATCCCCGCAAAATAAAGAATGTCGTCGCGAAAATCATAGACATCCTTCTTTAAAGGTATCATGGTGCGGCGTATATCAAATTTACCCACCTTTTTTCGAACCAGAGTTCCAAGCGTGATTGTCAAGATATGGTAAATCATCGTAAAAATCATGATGACAGCAATGGTCCGATGAATAATGCGCGTAATTTCAATGCCGCCCAGAAATGAGTTAAACGGTTCGGCCCAGAATGCATTGAAAAAAAGAATTGGCAAGCCGGTAAAAGCCAAAGTCAAAAAGGTGACAAAGGTCAACATATGTTGCAGCCGGATATGTATTGAGTATCGCTCAAGATCGCCGATAGGATTGGACACAACATTCTTGTAAAGCAAAACTCGGTCATCCGGCAGTGTAACAATAAGATTTTCAATCTCATTACGATCCTTTTCACTGACTTTATTCTGCCGCATGGATGTTTCAAGAACATCTCTTGCTTCCTCAGATAACTTCATCCTGTCCCAACCTTTTTTATATATCTCATCACAAAGTGTTATAGGTATGTTTTTTATATTACACGATCCCTGCCGCGCTTACTCTTGCGTCTCCATGATGTTCCTTGCTTCAAGCGGAATGCCACGCCATCGCGGCGCCGTCCATATGTTTCAATCATTGACAAGCCAACCAGCCCGATAATCGTAATTACGCTAATGATATGATAAATAAACTCGGCCATATGACGGAACTCACCGTCACCTGGTAATGCTGTTGGGTGCGGATCCAGTTGCGCATAGTTAGTATCCGCAAGCCTATGACATTGCCGACATGTTTCTACCTTGTTATTCAGATGAACAGGAGAAAGCGGATCTCGCGAGGGCCGTATCTCATGCACACTCTTGTAGTAATTATCAGATTCAGCATGACAGTCGAGACAATTTGCGGCATCCTGATAGCCATAGTTGGTCAACTTGCCATGAAAACTTTCATTATAGGATTTGACTGCAATAGGAAACTTCCTGCCCAGTTCGCGTCCTTCTTTTTCTGCCTGATCCATATGTCTTTTCACCAGCTTCTTGTCATCATGACAAGAAGCACAGAGCTGAACGATTTCTGCCGGTGAGCGTTTGACTTCGCGAATACGACGGCTGGTGTGCTTATACCATTGCACCACAAACTTTTCATTTTCATGGCACAGCACACAACGCCCGATGACATGCTCCGGCGGCCCGGCCTCGTTGGGATCATAAATAGGATTGGTATGACAGGTCACACAATAGGGCTTGTCGCTTTCAATGCCTTCCACATTTTTATCTCTGCCATGCACGCTATCCCGGTAAGCATTGTAGATCACCTCATGGCTGAACGGTTTGCCTGTTGCCGGGTTCTTAATCGAATGACATTCAGTATCGCAGCGTACGCCCTCTTTTACAGGCTTGTGCGGTAGCTCCTTGATATAGGTATGACAATCCCTACAGGGCACGTTACGATGCACGGTATTGGCATATACTTCCGGCATGACATAATAGGAGCGAATTGCGCCTTCTTCCGTGACACGTGTCATACGCGGATATTTATGGCACAGCAAGCAAGCTTCATCATCATCGAATACGGCATAAGCACTTCGTAGCGGAATCAATGCAAGAATAAACAATGCAAACATCCAGCATCGGCATTCGCCAGAATAGTAAACCCTCTTTTTTTGCCCGGCAGACAAAATAGATCCCGCTTCCCCAAAACCGCTCTGTATTTTATAGCTACATTTCATGGCAATTGTGACATATTTTTTGCGCCCGCAACCGGTTTTTACTTTCAGCACCCCGTGCCGCCGCCGGGTCTTTTATCACGCCTTTCGCATGAGGATTATGACAGGTGCCGCAAAAGATTTTTCCGCTCTCCGGTTCTAAAGGCAAAATAATGTCATTTTCCTTTTGTTTTTGTGCCATACGTTCACGCACCCTGTTTGAAGGCACTACCAGGTGATTGGGTGGCTGCTTGCGTTTGGCGCCAAAGATAGACGCACCACCCGGATGCGGCTGCAAGGGATGACACCCCGTACATATATTACTCAGATCATCTTCCACATTAAAAACAACGTCCTGAATACTTTTTGCCGTGCGTAATTTTTCAATTTCCTGATGACAGACACCACAGATTTCCTGCTTGAGATCGCCGCGTGCATTGATTTGTTTGTGGGGGTTCAGTCGGCTATAGGCGCTCTCCTTATGACAACGATAACAAATAGCATCACGTGTGCGATACGGCCCCTCGCGAAAGAACGAAGGGTTAAGGCCGCGTTCCTGTTTGCGCTTGGGAAGGCATTGCATGGGCAAATCATGGCAGGTAGTACAGGTGACCTTACCTTTATTCTGTTTGATGGATTGTTTAAATGAACGCGGCATGCGCGCCTGCATGGATTTAGGCGATTTTATCCCGGATGGATGGTGATAACTGTGTATCGGCACCACGCTATGACAACGATTACACATCGCATCAACATCAGCACCCCGAAGATGCAGGCCCTTTTTATCGGGCTTTTTGCTATGACAGGCTATACAGCCGTCATCACGCCAATGGGGATCTGGGATCTGCTTGAGAACGATCTCCCCCTTGCCGAATAACAACGGCACCAGATTCGGATGTTCAAGCAACTGTTGTTCACTGTAAGCCATTTGTTTTTCTTGTGCCTCGACTTGCGTGCCATAAAACAGTGTCCCCAAAAATAGGATGACACAGATGCACCACTGTTTTATAAACTTGCGATGACGCAACATCATTTACTCAACTTTATCTCATATAATGCCTGATTCTCACAAAAAATAATTGAACTATCTCAACTTATCGTCAGCAAGTGCTTTTAAATTACTTTGGATAATTCAACGGATTATGGTCCTTGCCATGACAGCTCAAATAACAGCTCCCCCGATTGGGCCCCGATGATTCGTAATAAAATTTTCCACTACTATTTGGTGAGGCGATATTAGTATCAAAATTAATCAAGGCCTTGTTATTAATACTGTTGCCCTGGGTGATGCTGATACCATGCGGATCATGGCAAGTGCTACAAGCACTATTATTCCCTCGCATATGCAAATCATGAGGAAAACCTATATCAGTCATCACATAGCTTTCACTATGGCACTTGAAACACAGGGCATAGTCCGACCGGGAATAGGTGTTGGGATCCATGGTCACGTACTGCCGTTCCAGTAGCGGCGAGTAATTGGAGCCATGCGGACCATTCGGCCCCACCCCACCTGCGTTCGCCCCGGCGTTATTATTGTGGCAATCGGTACACTTGATGACGCTGCTGGAGGTCAAAGGCGGAATCAGACTGCCAACGTTGGGATTTCTACCGGGCCCAGCCACCGGGTGATAAGAAGGGTTGGCGGTGTCAAACTCCAGCCGTACATTGGTCTGATCATGCATGCGTGTGGTACTGGCGGTGGGCTTGTTAAAGCTGTCTGCATGACAGCGAAAACAGACTTCATATTCATAATTGACGGGGTTCACTTCAACGCCGGCGATATTCACCCCACGGACACCGGTCAACGTGCCCATCACAGACACGGCACCGCTCTGGGCGGCATGGGGATTGTGGCAGTCGGCGCACTCCACATGGCGCGAGTCAATCACCGCGGCTTCGGCGGGATCGTGAATACCGCTTGTCGTGGTGATGGGATGTCGCGAAAACTTGTTAAACTCCGCTTGCACGTCTTTTTGTGCCACATGGCCGTTGTGACATACAAGACAGTTGTCTTCTTCAAGTGCATGGTTCAACAACCGCTGGGGTGTCCCGGCGGTATGGGGCCGATGGCAATTCCCACAGGCATTACTGGCCACCGTGACCCAGCTTGAATTCGGCCAGGGATCGGTACCCATATTGTTCCAGGTCGCGATGGAAGTACTGTGGGGTGTCTGGTTCCAGTAGTTCTTAGTATGACAGGTGGTACACAATGTTCCGCCCTGGTTCGACATCACCAGGAATTTACCAAACTCATTATCATGCGGATCATGACAACTGACACACTGAACTTGACCGTTTTCCAGTTTAACCACACCATTCAGACTTGCAGCCGGTGCCAACTCGGGATCATTGAAATAGACAAACGAAATCGGATGATCATCCCGTAAATCCGTTCCCAACTGAGTGGGTCCCGGCGGCAGGGTTCTGAACCCCCCCGCCATGGCGACTTCCGGCTTATTCTTCATCTTGCCCAGGGCGATGGTGCCGTCATGGCAACTCAGACACAACAAGGATGATCCGGTCGGTTGTCCCGGTGAGGCTTTGGCGGTACTGCTGCTGTAAGGCTGATACACCGTCGCCTGTTTACCCTTGTTCCACAGGGCTTGAGAAGGCTCTGCATGGTGTGCGGCATGACAAAATATGCAAATATTATTCTTGCCCGCCGCCTTGATCTTCCCGGGACCCGATACCGACAGGTTATGTATACTCTGGCTAATCGGCCTCTTGGCCATGGCTGCAGGTGTCGCGGCCAGCATTAGAGATAAGCATAACAAACTGACAAGGCGCTTCATGACGTGCCTCCGAGATAGCGGAACACCAACACCCGGCGGTTGTAGGAATCGGCAATATAGATTTCGTCATTGTCATTAAGAAATACACCCACGGGTAACCAGAACTCACCTGGCGCATTACCCTGCTGTCCAATGGGCAGTAACAGCTGTCCCTCCTGATCGAATATCTGTAGCGCGTGAAACATTGAATCCACGACATAAATATGGCCATCCCGATCTACCGCAACCCCTTTGGGGCGAGACAGATTGCCACTGCCACGGCCCAACTTACCGAAGGCACGTATAGCGTTACCCTGCTCATCCAGGATCTGGATCCGGAAATTCAACGAGTCCGTCACCAGCAAGTGTCCATCGGCTTGATGCCAGATATAAGTCGGAAAATTGAATTGGCCCGGCTTTTTGCCCCGTTGACCCAGTACCCTATGCAGACTTCCATCACGATTGAATACCTTGATGTCATGATTCCAGGTATCAACCACATACAGCCGCGCGGTCGCCTCATCCCATGCCAGACCGGTAGGATGTTTCAATGTCGCATGAAGGGCCAGGGGTTTGGCAAATTCAGCCCCGGGATCAATACGGTAAACCTGCTCCAGTTGTGAATCTGAAACGTATACCTCACCATCAGATCCACTCACTAATGCCACTGCTGAAGGCAGAGGTTTATTGTCCTCGCGGCGAATAACATCATAATCCCCGGCTTTGAGATCAAATCGATGCACCCCTTCCACTCCGGGATCAGCCACATACAACACCTTATCCGCAATCACGGTCACTGCCATGGGCTTCACCAAATGGCGTTCCGTGCTACCGGTAAGCAATTCTCCCAGCCACTGAAAGAAATCCTTGCGAATCCCCAGATCTTCAGGGCGTGAGATGCTTCTTACATAAGCAATACGTGCAGTGGCCGGGGGAGACGGCCACACCAGGTTTTGTAACTCAGATTGAAGAGCTGAAGGTTTGGCGGCACAGGCGAATAATAATGATACTAAACTCATTACTGTCAGTACTTTGCCAAGTTGAGTCTGGGTAATCATTAAAAATCCCGCCTCAGGCTTATCAATACCCGCGCATGATCCTGGCCAGAGAGACCAGTTCGGTCTTGCGTGAATTTGGCTTCACCTTTTAGCGTTAATTTACGCATGCGCCATTCGCCGATAAGGTTTTGAAATCTTGACCGGCGTGGTGCGACGCCGCCCGTGTCCTCTTCATCCATGAGTTCAAAAGAAATAATGAAGCCGTCCCAGATACGGGTGCGAAATTGTAATCTGTGACGCACCAAATCAATGTCCTCGATTTCACCAATATAATCCTGCAGTACCCGATAGCGGGACAACTTCAGGCTGCTCGACCAGATTTGAAACTGGGTATAGATGTCGGCGGTATAACGATCGTACGAGATACGAGTACCTCTTTGATCTTCATACCTCACATCAGCACCCAGGGTGACGATATCATATAGCGGATAATCGGCCTGTGCCCCGACCAGGGTGTTGCGGTAAGCATCCAGGGGGGTGGTGGGGGCGCCGGAACGAATGGTGTTGCTGCTGTCAGCAAACTGGGCATAGAATTTATAATATTGGAACAGGTCAAGATTGGCCTGGTAGTTCTGGGTAAGCGTAGAGTAGGCTACGGTCCCGCCCGGATCGAATACGTAATCCACTCTGAACGGAACAGACACACCGGCAATCCCATTACAATTGGTTATTTGGGTTTTAGCACCAATCGCTGTGACCAGAATATCAAACAACGCCGGGTTGCAAACCGAGCCTATCCCGACCACTTGCTCCTGTTCCGTCCCGCCGGGAAGAACCTCAAACACTCGAATCGAGGTAAGCACAATATTATCTCGAGCCAATTGGTCCGGTATCGTGCCGATTAAGATATGACTTTCGCCTCTGACCGGCACAAACTCGCTCACCACCCGATCATTAACATCATAACGAGCTGCCGCGAGTAAATTCACTCGCCCAAAAGGCAACGTGTGCGAATAATTGACAGCCGCCGCGGTACCGTAACTAGTCAGCCTTGAACCGGTGATTTTGGTATCATTGCCGTGAAGGTCGGCGTTAAACTCCAGGTCTTGCCTCATTTTATAGTTAAAACCCCCTTGCCCGCTGCGATTCTGGGTCGTCACCTGGTCCTGCTTATCGTCTAGATAGTTAAAGCTGTATTGCGATCGCCATTTATCCGAATGCTGCCAGGTTACATTCGGGGTAATACGTAATTGCTCCTCCGAGCGTGTACTTTTCTGATCCAGGTAGGCGATGTTATTGATCAACTGAATTTGTCGTTGAGCGCCGAAAAACAGTCGGGAATCAAGCCTGGCCGAATCTGCTGTTAAGGCAGTTTTTTGTATAGGTAGGCTGGTACGCCCACTCTCGGAAATCACTTCCCTGGTGGTATAGTCCAACTGGTGATTTCCGTGGTCCCCGGACGGGATGGTCGAACGAAAGGTGAACACATCAGTGGCATCGTTAATTATATAGTCAAACCCGCCTCCCTTGGTTCTTGCCTGGAATCCCTCAATATGTAACGGGATCGGCGTGACTGGCTTGAGCAGGCTGAAATTAACGCCCTGTTTGGTGTACTTTGATTCAAACCGCTGCAGACTCTCACCCGTAACCGAGTTATTCTGAATATAATATAAATTTAACGGATAGGGTTTTTCTTCAAGAAAATGCAGTCTGGCATCCATATTCCAGGGCGATTCGTCCTCCTCAATAAGGCCAGCGCCGTAATCCACTTTTTTTTGCTGGAAAAAAGGCCCCAGTCCTAAATCCACCTTGAGAAAACTGGGATGATAAATATAACTGTGGGTGAGAACGTAGATTTCTTGCTCGGTCACAATACGTGATTCCCTGGAAGTTGTTACATCGCCGACCTCTGTAGTTTGATCATTGTTTCTGTAACGCAGTTCCACATACCCTTCCGCACCGGTCAAGCGAAACGCCGCAATTTCATCTGCACTGTAGGCACTGAAACTGACGGCGGTCCACAGCAAAGCCACACCAACCCGGCGCGTATTCACATTCTTAATTGGACCAACCATATATGCTCACTGTCTTGCAAATCAGCTCATTCGCAGTGAGACACTGTGTGTCTTCACATTTTAGGTTATTTTGACTTCAGGTTCGCCATAGGTTTTCATCACATCCAACATTCTTTGAAATTATGTATTTGTGCATCAGCCTGTTCGTGTGGTTATTGTAATGACTTTATTTCCTCCTCGTAGTCCATGCCCTCCATTTTGCCAAAGCCATACACATTGACCTTATTGAATCCAAACTGACTTGTAACCAGTATCACATATTCAAGCTTGAATTTAGGATCGGCATATTTCTGAAAGAGGTTGACATTGTCATAATCGATTTCAATGTCTGTTGGCAGATTGATGCTATCTCGGTCCGCGCCCGGTCCGCCGAAAAACAGCAACAATTTGCCATCAGTATCGATGATTTGCACATTTTCAAACGCGGCATCGATGATATAGCGACGCCCGAGATCATCGACCGCAATCCCCTTGGGACGGGCAAACTGGCCAAGGCCGGTACCGACCGCGCCATAACTGCTCACGAATTTACCGTCCAGGGTGAATTTCTGAATGCGAAAATTGCCGGTATCACTGACATGGAGATACCCGGCTGCATCCACTTCGATATTCGTGGGGTAAAACAGTTCGCCTTCATTTTGCCCCCCGCGTGCAACATTGTAGAGCACATCCCCGCTTTGTTTCGACAGCACCTGAATATGGTGATTTTTCAAGTCAGCGACAAACAGCTTGTCACCCACGCTGGCCACGTCACTGGGCTTGAATTGGTCCTTTATGCCATAGGCCCGTATAAACTTATTCTTTGCATCAAACACCAGGATCTGATCACGTCCCGTGTCGGTTATATATTTAGTGCCATCCTGATCGATTGTGATATTGATGGGCTTTAGCATGCGGCCGGCCCCGGAGCCGCGGACGGTGAAGGCTTTCTTATTGCGTAAATCAAACACCCCGTAGCCGTTTCCCCGGGTGTCAACCACATAAATCGCCCCGTTATGCGCAGCCACCCCATAAGGTTTAACCACCAGCGATGATGCCTCTGTACGATCACCCAGCAAAAAGGCCTTAAAGCCACTGGATTCAACCACATCACTCGCACCGGAGAAGGTCGCCAGATACTGCAGTCGGGGCGGATTGGGTAAAGGGGGGTAAAATATCGGGCCAGCCTGTTCTTTCTTGGCCGGCGCGGCACACGACGCTAACAGTACTGTTGTCAGCAACAGTAAAAGAAAATAAGATCCTAAGCGGGTTTGAGAAAAAGAATATGTTCGATTACTTACACTCAACAGCGATTGTATTGCACTCACGTTCCACCACCTGACTAAAGTTTACCTACGCGCATAACCTACCCTATACCCTGAATTTGATATAGAGCTATCCCCCCGGTTTGATCCGGGGGGAAGGTTTACCACCTCAACTAGAGTTTACTTGGCGTGGCAAGTCAGACACAGTGCGCTGTTATCATTCGTGATTTTCAGCAGCTTTAAGGAGGTCGAAACGGCATACGTATTATGCACATCATGGCAGGAGGAACATTCAACGGTACCACCGGGCACCAGCAAAGAACCAATAGTCCCTGTTTGGGATACTGTGTCGCCGATGGTTACAGCGGTAGTCGTTGGGTTCATGGTGGTATCAGCCGTATAGCTGATTGAAATCGGATGGTCATCGCTCAAATCCGTTCCAAAATCAGCATCCGTGTTAACAGCACCGATAAGTGTGTTTGAAACTGTGGGATTGCCGCC
>JAHEIJ010000174.1 GCA_024639445.1 Gammaproteobacteria bacterium | reverse complement strand
CCCCTAACTGTTTTTGAATGCTGGGTGCGGGGTGGATGAAAACCTTCCCTGGTTTTCACCCTGCGGGACGCCTGTGGCGGTCCAGTTTCGTTCCCGACGAAACTGTCAAGTCCACCCATAGCCACCATTCCTTTATTTCAATTTCTTCTTACAGATATTTCCTGGTTTAGTAGCCACCGATCCCAAACTTTTTTTGAATGCTGGGTTCGGGATGGATGAAAGCCATCCCTGGTGTTCACCCTGCGGGCCGCCTTCGGCGGTCCAGTTTCATTCCCGATGAAACTGTCAAGTCCACCCATAGCCACCATCGCATCGTTGTCATTGTGAGCATCGCGAAGCAATCTTTTTTACGCAACCGATCGCAAACTGTTTGAATCGCCAGGGTAATCAGAATCAACACTCATGAATGAGAGGATTATTGATTCAGCAAGTGCCTGTACGTATTTGGCGACATGCCGGTTATGCGTTTAAAGGCGCGACTAAAGTGGGCAACGTTTGAGTAGCCAAGTTCAACAGATATGGCGGTGATGGAATTAGATCTGTCGCTTAGCAAGGGCAAAGCCATATTGAACTTAACCTCATCCAGCAGATCAGAATAGCTTGTGGCCTTGCTGTGTAGGAAGCGTTGCAGGGTACGTCTGCTGACACCTGCGAGTTCTGAAGTAAGTTCTATGGAAGGCATCTTGTATTGTCGGGCATACAGGGTGATCAGTTCCTTTAGCGCCATCAGTGGATCGCCAGGTAGGTTCTCGAAAAGTGCAGCAGATTCCGCATCCAGAGAAGCATAAGCTGCCTTGACCGATCTTAATAACGGTGTTGCAAGACTTTTCAGGGGAAACTCGACAGCGGTAATCGGCGCACCGAATTCAATATCTGTCTTCAATAGAAAGTCATTATTTCTCACGCCTGAATCATCAAGCGATTGCAGGCGAATCCGTTTCGGTTGCCAGTCTGGTCCCAATGCAAGTTGAAGAACCTGGATGATGATCATCAAGGCATACAGTTCATGCTGCGACTGTTGTAAGGCCGAATTGCCGACAGGGCCGTGACAAAACCATGCATTTGCTCCATCGTGTTTAAGGTAATAGTCGGCTTCGGAACATTCGCTATGCACATCGCGACAGAAAGTCGTAATCGCGCCATGGAGGGTAGGTGCGCTGACGACGCGCTTGCCAAATTTACCATATCCTTCTAACGGGACAATTCCTGCCCAGTAACCCAGATCGAGTATGTCGGTATGCAGGGCCGCATTTTCAGCGAAGTCGAGCATACTCAGAGCTGATATCACACCGTCTTCACCGATACTATTTAATAACCCGGCTGGTAGATTGGCGCGATTAAGTAATCGATCGCTCGGCATACCTTTGTTCTCGAGTGCGATTACAAAATTGCTGGCGTGCCTTGCTCTGGTGAGTGGAACCGATTTCATTGCTTTAACTATCCGAGTGCAATCCCATGTGTTTAATACGGAATATTATTTACCATTTTGCGACATTATTGGCGGCATCAGCTATTTAACTATTGCACGTGTATATTGTGATTTCAATAATATATACACTATTCCTATAGTGACATAATGCATATCTCTTTACGATCAATCGAGGCTATACACATTCTGTCATACCATTGTTTTACACTATTAATAATTATCAAGAAAAACTGAAAACTAACTGGAAATGATTACCAGACAAATCATGTATCAAATCATGAAGGGAGAATGATGATGTTGATTAAACTGATCCAATTGGCGTTGGCTGCTTGCTTGATAGTTTCTACGTCAGTTATGGCCGCAGAAAATGTCAATGTTCCATCAGAAGTAACGCTTTTCAAGAATGTGAAGATTTTTGATGGTAAGACCAATCAATTAAAAACCAGTCTTGATGTTCTAGTCGTCAAAAACAAGATTCATAAGATAGCAAAGGAAATTCCAACCACCGGAACATGGAAGGTCGATGTCAAAACCGGCGTGGCAAAAGAAGTCGTCCCCGCCATTCCGGGTGCTGGTGACTACAGCAGCGGTTACACCATATATAAAATAGACAAGGCAGGTAAATCCGAAAAAGAGGAATATAAAGTCAATGTCATAGACGGTGGCGGGCGAACCCTTATGCCTGGGCTCATCGACGCTCACGTGCATTTAAACCTGCAGTTTGTCGGTCATGGCACGGATCGCGGTGCTCAGGGAACTAACCTCATGACATGGGAAGAACTGGGCGCGCTTGCTTATGAATCTGCCCGAGAGTACCTACCAGCGGGCGTAACAACTGTTCGGGATTTATGTGGCACGTCTACAGGTTTGAGAAAGCACATTGACTCCGGCGCCCTTGATGGGCCTCGTATTTATTTATCAGGCGCTTGTATAAGCCAGTCCAGTGGCCATGGTGACTGGCGCTGGGACCCAGATGTACTTGATCCGCATAGAAGGAATAATAGTAATATCGAGAAACTCGGCATAACCCGTCTTGCAGACGGCGCGGATGAGGTCCTAAGTGCCAGTAGAAATAATCTTGCAGCAGGTGCGGACTTTGTAAAAATGATGTCGGGCGGCGGCGTCACCTCCGAACGTGATCCGATTGAATCGGTTCAAGGAACTATGGAAGAATTGAAGGCCATGGTTACTGCGACGAAGCAGTTCGGAACGATTAGTGCGGTCCATGCTTACCATGACGTCTCCGTGCAAAATGCGATTAAAGCGGGAGTAATGTCTATTGAACATGGCAACCTGATGAAGGACCCGAAAACTTTCAAGATGGTTGCCAAAGTAGACGCCTGGATCGTGCCTGCAATGGCTGCATTTGCAGACGAAATTTTTCAACATCCTTATTACGGCAATCCTGATTTACCAGCATATCATAAGGTAAAGAAGATAATAAAAAACGCTGACACGTGGATTAAGCTGGCAAACAAATATAAAGTGAATCTCGGCTTTGGTAGCGATTCGATCGTTATCACCAAAGAGGCATGGAGAGGTACCCGTGATTTTCAGATCACGCAATGGGGTAGATCGTTTGGCAATTTCCGTACCCTAAAGGCTATGACTTCTGATAACGGTCGCCTCATGGCACTCACCGGCGTAATGAATCCTTACCCGAAAGGAAAGCTGGGCGTTATTGAAGAGGGCGCCTATGCCGACATCATTTTGGTAGACGGTGATCCCCTGAAAGATTTGTCTGTTCTGGGGGCGTCATCTTCGATGTTTGCCAAACCGAGGCAGACCTCTTCTGTAGATACCATTCCTTTCGTCATGAAAGACGGTAATATTTATAAAAATAATTTGTAATTGAAAACAGGGTCTTCATTTGTGGGCCCTTTGTTTTTAAGGGGTTAGTGTGATCAGCATAGCCAGGCTCATTTGCAGTGTCATCGTGATTTTTTTTGCTGCCACGCAGCAGATACTCTGGGCACAGCAGGTAGAGCAGCAAAGCGGAAGCACAAAATCAGGTTTTGAAGGGAAGTCACCAATGGGTGGACCCACATCTGTTGGCGCCCAGCTGGAAGAGGATGACCAGATCAAGGAACCGGCTTTCCGCTTTCCTGCCTTTGATCGGTTCCTCGCACCCTGGTTTGACTGGAAACGGGGACTCAATGAAGAGCATGCCCTGCAATTGGGGCTGGATTATAACGTACTGTATCAAGGGGCGAGTGCGTCACTCACGGACACGGACAACGCGGCCAGTGGTGCTTTGCGATTGTTCGGCCAATGGACCCCGGTTGGGCGGGGTACGAAAGATACCGGTACACTGGTGTTCAAGGTTGAGAACCGCCATAAACTCGGCACGGACATTCCGCCGGCTGATCTCGGTTTCGAGATTGGTTACTACGGCATTACCGGTACACTTTTTACTGATGTGGGCTCGGTGCTGGTGGATTTAAACTGGCAACAACGGTTTAACGAAGACACGACCCGTATGATCGTCGGGCGCTACGATCCGAACGACATCATGAATGTCCTGGGATACGCGAATCCCTGGACCACCTTTTCCAACCTGTCGATCACAGTTGATCCCAGTATCGCTTTGCCGGATGTGGGCATGGGCATCGGCGCATCCCAATGGTTCAATGATGGCTGGTACATCTCCGGCTCCATCAGTGATGCCAATGGCTCGATTAAAGAAGTCGACTTTTTTGAAGACGGCTCGGAATTCTTTAAATTTGTCGAGCTGAGCTGGTCGCCCACCCAGGCACAGCGCTTTACCCACAACATCCACGTCACTTACTGGCATGTGGATGAGCGGGAAACGGCGGGGGTGCCGCAAAGCGACGGCATATCCTTTGGTGCCAACTGGACGACCGATAACGAAAAGTGGATGACCTTCTTTCGCGCGGGCTGGTCCGATGGGCTGGCGCCCTTGTTTAACAATAATGTCACCCTGGGTTTCCTGCGACGTTTCCATCGACGGGATTTGCTGGGCCTTGGGGTGAACTGGGGCGAACCGTCTGTGGACACATTACGCGATCAGTACACGGCCGAGTTATTCTATCGTTTCCAGTTTGCGCAGAATCTGGCTTTTACACCTAGTATTCAATACCTTGTTGATCCGGCTCTGAACCTGAATGAAGATGAGATCTGGGTTGCCGGTCTACGGATGCGTGTAAACTTGTAAAACGGTTGATCGACGGCGTCGGTAAGGCAGGGTCCGGGGATACAAAATGATCAGAACCTTGCACACAATGTTACAAATATACAAAAAGCAGGTTGTCATTTATATTGTGTTGAACAAACAGCGGGTCTAGACTTGCTGAAACGTTTTTCGGAGGGACCCTGATGGCAAAACTGAAAATAAACGGGAAGCTCGTCGAGATTGACGTCGATGGTTCTACCCCCTTGCTCTGGGTGTTGCGCGAACACCTCGATCTGACCGGTACCAAATACAGTTGCGGTATCGGCACCTGCGGTGCCTGCACCGTCCATCTCGATGGGGAGGCGGTGCGCTCCTGCATCGTACCGGTATCCTCGCTGGACAGTTCCAGGGAAATCGTCACTATCGAGGGTCTCTCCACGGATAACAATCATCCCTTGCAACAGGCCTGGAAGGAACTGGATGTACCACAATGTGGTTACTGTCAGCCCGGCATGATCATGGCCGCGGCAGTGTTGCTGAATAAAAATCCCAAGCCGACAGACGAGGATATTGATAGCAATATCACCAATATCTGCCGTTGTGGGACCTTCAACCGGGTACGGCGCGGCATTCATCTGGCGACCCGGATGAATAAAACTTCCAACAAGCGCGGGGGGTCATGATGAAAAAGGATATTCTCAATGTCTCACGCCGGGAGTTCCTCATCAGCGGCAGCAAGGCCGTTGGTCTCGGAGCTGGATTTTCACTGGGGTTGTACTTGCCGCTGACCAGTCAAGGCGCGCTCGCTTCCGAATGGGATGAGCTGCCATCGGCGGGTGATCCGGAGGTCAATGCCTGGGTGGTGATCGAACCGGATGACACTGTGATTATTCGTATTGCCCGTTCCGAAATGGGACAGGG
>JAHEIJ010000173.1 GCA_024639445.1 Gammaproteobacteria bacterium | reverse complement strand
CAGATTCCCGGCAGTTCATCTTTTTGCAAACCATACAGCGCGATCCGTTGACCGCCGGTCACATGCACCGTCTTGACCTTATACTTCTCAGCCACATCAGCAATGGCGCGTAATTCCGTCGGTGTCGTACCGCCACCCCACATGCGCGGGATAACCGAATAAGTGCCGTCTTTCTGAATATTGGCGTGTACCCGTTCATTAATGAAACGTGACTGGTAATCATCGATCCCTTCCGCCGGCCATTCACACACCAGGTAGTAGTTCAGCGCCGGACGACACTTGCTACACCCATCAGGGGTATCCCATCCCAGGGTGTCCATCACGGCACGAATGGATTTAAGGCCTTGTTCTTTAATTGCCTTACGAACTTCATCATGGGTATGTTCTGTGCAACCACAAAGGGGTTTCTGATGGGGTGCGGTTGAGTAGTCGCCGCCGACCGTGTGTGCCAGTAAGGCTTCAACCAGGCCGGTGCAGGAACCGCAGGAACTGGACGCCTTGGTATGGGCGCGCACATCCTCCAGGGTAAACAATTTTTTCTCGGCAATGGCATTGACGATGTCACCCTTGCAAACCCCGTTACAACCACAGATTTCCGCGTTGTCCGCCATGGCAACGACACGATTATCTTCGCCATGGCCGGAGTCACCCAGGTGTGCCTGACCGAACAAGAGGCTTTCACGAAAATCCGAAATGTCGGTTTCATCGCGCATCAGATCAAAGTACCAGGCGCCGTCGATGGTATCGCCATACATCACGGCGCCCTTGATGCGGTTGTCCTGTACCACCAGTTTGCGATACACCCCCCGTGAGGCATCCTGGAAAACCAGTTCCTCGGTATTTTCATCGCCGGTAAAATCACCGGCGGAAAACAGATCAATGCCGGTCACTTTCAATTTGGTCGAAGTCACCGTGCCTTCATAACGGCCGATGCCATGCTGCGCCAGATGATTGGCGCACACCCTGGCCATTTCAAACAAGGGTGCAACCAGACCATAAGCCACGCCACGATGCTGCACGCATTCGCCGACAGCATAAATCCGTGGGTCAAAGGTCTGCATGGTGTCACTTACCACGATGCCGCGTTCACAATGAATGCCGGCTTTTTCCGCCAGGGCAAAATTGGGACGAATCCCCACTGCCATCACCACCAGGTCAGTGTAGATTTCAGTGCCGTCCTTGAAGCGCAGTTTCTCAACCCGTTCCTTGCCGATAATGGCTTCCGTCTGGGCACCCATGAGAAAATTCAGGCCGCGTTCTTCCAGTGACTTTCTCAGCATTGCAGCGGCAGGCTCGTCGAGTTGCCGCTCCATCAGGGTGTCCATGATGTGAACCACGGTGACACTCATGCCTTGTTGAATCAGACCATTGGCTGCTTCCAGCCCCAGCAGACCGCCACCAATCACCACGGCATGTTTATGTTTTTTGGATGCGTCCAGCATTTGATCCACGTCGTGAATATCACGGAAGCTCACGACACCGTCGAGGTCATGACCCGGCACGGGAATAATGAAAGGGCTGGAACCGGTTGCCACCAACAAGCGATCATAGTTTTCAGTTGTGCCATCCGCCGCAATCACCTTGCGACCGACACGATCGATTTCGGAAACTTCCTTGCCTTTGTGCAAGGTAATACCATTGTCCACATACCACTGCTCATCATTGAGCATGATCTCATCAATGGTCTTGTCCCCCGCCAATACCGGCGAGAGCATAATACGGTTGTAGTTACCGTAGGGTTCCGCGCCGAACACGGCAATTTCATAAGTATCGGGCGCAACCTTGAGCAATTCCTCGACAGTACGGATACCTGCCATGCCATTTCCGATAACAACCAGTTTTTCCTTCATTTTCATATCTCCAAAAACCGTTTATAGTGACAACGTGCTATATACTTTTTATCAGGCAACCAGTCCTTCCGGTATGCGCTGACGTTCATAGAGGAACTTCAGGACTTCAGCGCGATAATGGTTGTAGTGTTCATCATCAGCCAACCTTACCCTGTCTCTGGGTCTGGCTAAATCAATCTCTAATATTTCACCGATCGTGGCTGCCGGTCCATTGGTCATCATTACAATTCGATCAGACAGCAATACAGCTTCATCCACATCATGGGTAATCATGATGACCGTATTATTCAAGCGTGCCTGGATTTCGATCAGCGAATCCTGCATATGGGCACGTGTTAATGCATCCAGGGCACCAAAAGGCTCGTCCATCAATAACACTTTCGGCTCCATGGAGAGGGCTCGCGCAATCCCGACCCGCTGTTTCATCCCCCCGGATATCTCATCGGGACGCTTATCCATTGCATGTTCCATATGCACCAATGCCAGGTTATGCTCAACCCATTGCTTGATTTCTGCCCTGGACTTTTTGCCTTTGAATACCTGGTTAGCTGCAAGTTCGACATTCTCATAGGCTGTCAACCAGGGCAGCAGAGAGTGATTTTGAAACACCACGGCGCGATCCGGTCCGGGTTCATTAACTTCCTTACCATCCAGAATCACACCGCCTGTAGTGGCCTGATACAATCCAGCGACAATGTTCAGTACGGTGGATTTACCACAACCGGAATGACCAATTAAGGAAACAAATTCGCCTTCCCTGATGGTCAGTTCAACATCGTCGAGGGCCTTGAAAGGGCCATTTGGCGTTGGAAACTCTATTGAGACATGTGATATTTCAAGATGTGCATTCGACATAATTCAAGTTCTCTTAAAATTTTAATTTGACAGCGGGTGATTAACGCAATACCGCATTTTTATCCCACGACACTGCCCGCTGCAGCATCAACATAATTCGATCCAGTAGAAATCCAATCATGCCAATGGCGAATACTGCAACCATAATGCGTGCCATGGAATTGGAACTACCATTCTGGAATTCATCCCAGACAAACTTGCCTAGTCCAGGGTTTTGCGCCAGCATTTCAGCTGCGATCAGCACCATCCAGCCAATTCCGAGTGAAACACGCAGTCCGGCAAACATCATCGGGGTCGAGGCAGGCACAACGATCTTGGTTACTTTGGTGAACCAGCCCAGACGCAGGACCCGGCTGACATTAATTAAATCTTTATCGATAGTAGAAACGCCGACCGTAGTGTTAATGATCGTTGGCCATAGACAACACAGCGTCACGGTAATTGCCGAGGTCAGAAACGATTTGGAAAACATCGGGTCATCAGTGATGTACACCGCACTGACTACAATCGTTACAATCGGCAGCCACGCCAATGGTGATACCGGTTTGAATACCTGAATCAGGGGATTCAGGGCCGTGTAAATTGTGTTACTCAGTCCGCAGATAATTCCAAGGGGAATAGCGATGAGTGATGCCAACAGGAAACCGGTTGCAACCGTAAGCACACTGGTCAGGATCTGATCAAAAAAAGTGGGCTGTCCTGTATAGGGCCGCGTCTTTATTTCAGCGTCAGGATTTTTTGCCAGTTTTGCAGCGTTACGTATGTCCTGCCTTTCATAAAACGCCGTTTCTTTCTGGCGTTCTTCCTTATGTTCATCAAATAGCGCTACGGTTTGTTCCCAAACCTTGGCGGGTCCAGGCAACTGTCCCAGCGAGGTCTGGATTTGGGATGCCATGCCGGCCCATAGGACAAGAAAAATCCCAATCGCCACGAGCGGTACACCCAGCTTGTTGATCAGTAAACTAAACTTCTCATTCCAGTTGATATTCTTGAACTTGAATCCGGAAGGTAGCAACCGCTTCCAGCCGATAATTCCCATGATACTTTCTACCCGCGCATTCATATCATCACCTTTGTTCATGATCTAACTTGCATTTCATTCTTTATGAAAGTTTCCTCCTTGCTATAGCAAGGAGGAAATCATCAATTAGATCTTGTCCTTACCCTTTAGACCAATACTGAATTTTTTCAGGTATTCATTCGGTTTGGTGCCGTCATAGGTAACCCCATCAATGAATTGGGTCTGTGGTGGACGGAAACCGGATTCTTTTGCAAAGTTTGGAAAATCTGCCGCTTTCATTTTGCCTTCAGCGATCAACTCCTTTGCTGCCTGGGCGTAGATGTCCGGACGATATACCTTCTTGGCCATATCCATATACCAGCTATCTGATTTTTGCTCGGCGATCTGGCCCCAGCGTCGCATTTGCGTCAGGTACCAGACGGCATCCGAATAGTACGGATAGGTCGCGTTGTAACGGAAGAACACGTTGAAATCTGGCACTTCACGCTTATCGCCTTTCTCATATTCAAACGTGCCCGTCATGGAATTAGCGATAACATCATAATCAGCGCCAACATATTGAGACTTGGCGAGGATCTTGACCGCTTCCGGGCGGTTGGCATTGTTATTGTCATCCAGCCATTTGCCGGCACGAATCATTGCCTTGACGACACGAATATGGGTATTGGGATACTTGTCGGCCCAGCCTTTGCTGACACCGAAGACTTTCTCAGGATTATTTTTCCAGATTTCATAGTCAGTGATCACCGGCACGCCAATACCTTTGAACACAGCTTGCTGGTTCCAGGGTTCACCCACGCAGTAACCATAAATGGTCCCGGCTTCCATGGTTGACGGCATCTGTGGCGGCGGTGTTACTGATAGCAAGGCATCCGCCTTGAGTTGACCACTAATGTCACCCTTATGTGGTGCGTAGTAACCCGGATGAATACCCCCGGCGGCTAACCAGTAACGCAGTTCATAGTTATGGGTAGAGACCGGGAACACCATCCCCATCTTAAAGGGCTTGCCCTCAGACTTATACTTTTCTACTACGGGCTTGAGGTAATCGGCTTTAATGGGATGAACCGGTTTGCCGTCTTTCATCGGGATATTTTTCTTCATCTCTTCCCAAATCTTGTTAGAGACAGTAATCCCATTGCCATTTAAATCCATACTAAAGGCGGTGATAATGTGTGCCTTGGTACCAAAACCGATAGTTGCACCTAACGGTTGACCCGCCAGCATGTGGGCGCCATCAAGTTGACCGTCAATAACCCGATCCAGCAAGACTTTCCAGTTGGCTTGTGCTTCCAGCGTGACATACAGGCCTTCATCTTCAAAAAAGCCTTTCTCATAAGCAATGGCCAACGGCGCCATGTCAGTCAGTTTGATAAAACCGAATTTGAGATCTTCCTTCTCCGGCTCACCCACCGCTGCATAGGATGTCATGGTCGGCATTGATCCCAAGCCAATGGTCAAACCAATGGCCAACGCTGTTGTCTTCAGAAAACCTCGACGGCCTTTGCCTGAAATGCTGCTGTACTTCATTACTTGCCTCACTTGGTTGCTGCCCAAAAAAAAACGTCCAAACAGACAGTGAACTAGCACCGTCGGTTTGGACGCCATTGTCCATATTTGAACCGGTTAACCGGCAGGAACGCGACACCGCGCCCCTTAAGAATTCATTCTGCCCGGCACATCAGCGTGTCAGGACATATTCCACATAATTAACCACCCGCCATTAGGTGGTTATCTCCTTAGTTGCAGAATACGTGCCAAACCCTTAATTACTATAAGTCCTTGATTTCTAGCATTAGACTTTCCTGATATGCC